>NZ_JBRCUV010000055.1:0-23737 GCF_053498235.1 Thermodesulfobium sp. | reverse complement strand
ATTATAAGTTATTTGGATGATTTTAAAACACGAATATCAACTGAAATTGAAAGAAAGGTTTTAAAATTAATTGGCGGTGGTTGCCAAATTCCTTTTGGTTGTTATGTTTCTTTAACTGAAAATGGATTTTTTAAAATTTCTGCTTTTATAGAGAAGGATGGTAATATTAGAAAGGTTTTATTTGAAGAGGATTCTAAAAAAGATAAAAACGAGGTTGCTTATGAGATATATAAAAAACTTCTTTTCTGATAGAATTCTTTACTGTTTTCTGCAGTTTATTATAGTCTTATCTTTTTTTATTATTATAGCTTTCTGTAGAACTAATGCTTATGCGCAGGAAACAACTTTAAGTTTAAAATTGGGAAATGGAATGGTTGTTGTTCTTGGCGAACAAGCATCGCTTAGTAAACTTAAGGATATAATCCTTACAAGTAAAAAGAAATTTGAAAATATTCAAGATTTAGCTGATTTTATTACAAGTGAACATATAAGTGGAATTAAAGAAATCGGTTTGTTTGTTTCTGATAATTCACAACCGAGCGAAAACATAAAGAAGGTTTTTGACGGTACATTAGAGGAAGCCATCGAGAAGGGTGTAATACCTTATTTACCAACTAATATAAGTTTTACCCAGGCAAGAGAATTTTTGGAAAGTTTCGGTTATAACGTTATTTTTGGTCCTGACGTTTATCCTTTTGGAGATAAATTGAAGTGTGAAGTAAAGTTAGTAAGTTATGGGCTCAAAAACGGAAGTTATATTGAAATCAACAATAAAAAATACTATCCTAAAAATCTAGGTTACTTTCTGATTGCAATAGAACCAGATAACGGAAAAGTAATTAGTCAGGGCAACTTTAATACGTCATTTCACCATCAGGAAAACAACGCCTTAGTTGACTACCTTCAATCTGTACCGAAGGATTCCTTTTTGCTTGGCGTAATTAATGTAGAAGCAGTTAGGAAAATGGATAGTAATTCGTATACGCTACTAAACCAAATGGGTTTACATTTAGTCCCTCTTGGACGTTATGGATATAGTCATGCCTTTATTTTAGACGTAAAAGAAAAAAAGGCACTTGAAGCAAGATCTTCGAATGTATCAGAACTGTATTATGTTCCACCAGAAAAACTTAATGAGTCAGATTTTATCAAGATAATTAATAAAAAACCACTTCCCACAATTTACCTTGATGGATTACATCCGGACTCAAAGGTTTTTGTTTTTTTACTGCCGCAAAATAGGAGGTTTTAATGTCTGAAGAACGTAAAAAGAAAGTAATGATCGTTGAGTCTCCATCTAAAACTAAGACTCTTTCTAAAATATTAGGTAAGTCTTTGAAAATTCTTGCTTCAAAAGGGCACGTGCGTGATTTACCGAAGACAAGGCTTGGTATTGATATTGAAAATAACTTTGATCCTACTTTTAGGATTTTAAAAGAAAAAAGTAAACTTATTGAGGATCTAAGAAAAGAAGTAAAGGATGCAAAAATGGTCTATCTCGCTCCAGACCCAGACAGAGAAGGGGAGGCTATTGCATGGCACTTGAAAGAGGTTCTTAAATTAAAGGAAGGTCAGTATAAGAGGGTATACTTTAATGAAATTACAGAAAAGGCTGTAAAAGAGGCAATGAAACAACCAAGAGACTTAGATACAAAACTAATTGAAGCACAAAAGGCGAGAAGGATACTTGACAGAATAATAGGTTATAAAATCTCTCCATTTCTTTGGAAAACTATTCAAAGAGGACTTTCTGCTGGCAGAGTTCAGTCTGTTGCATTAAGAATGGTTGTTGAGAGAGAAAGAGAAATAAGAAATTTTGAAATCAAGAAATATTATACTTTTCAGATAAAGTGTTTGGATGACAATAATAAGGAATTTACACTAAAGTTATGCGACAAAAAGAATAACCCAATAAAATTTTTTGATGAGAACGAAGCAAATGAGCTTTATAAAATGTTAGAAGGAAAAGAGGTTGCTATAAAAAGTTTGGAGGTCAAGGAAAAGAAAAAGAGTTCACCATTTCCCTTTATTACCAGTACACTTCAACAAGAAGCGCAAAAAAAACATGGTTTTAGCCTGAAAAAAACGATGAAATTAGCACAAGCATTATATGAGGGTCTCCAAATTGGCTCTGAAGGTAGTATTGGATTGATTACATATATGAGAACGGATTCTTTTAACGTTTCACTTGAGGCGCAAGAAAATGCAAAAGAATTAATTTCTAAGTTGTTTGGAGAAAATTTTTATAAAAAATATTCGCCGAAAAAGCTTAAAGGTAGTCAAGAAGCGCATGAATCTATAAGACCTACTTCGGTTTTTAGATTGCCGGATGAAATAAAACAATATTTAAGCAAAGAATATTATCTTTTATACGATTTGATCTGGAAAAGATTTATGGCAAGTCAAATGGCCAATGCTGTTTATGATGCCCTTGAGATCAAGGGTGAAGTTGAAGGTTATGATTTCTTTGCGAGGTTTTTAAATTTGAAGTTCCCTGGATACCTGGTTTTATGGGAAGAAGAAAAGGAATCAGATGAAAACGATGAAGTTTTTCCTACATTAACTGAAGGAAAACTTTACAAAATAATTTCGGTAGATAAAATTGAAGGATTTCTTTCTCCGCCTCCAAGATATACCGAAGCTAGTTTGGTTAAAAGGTTAGAGGAGCTTGGAATTGGAAGACCGTCTACTTATGCACCAACTATAACTACTCTTCAAGAAAGAAATTACGTTAAAAAAGAGGGTAAAGTGTTGCTTCCAACAAAAATTGGTGAAGAAGTTGTTGATATGCTTATTAAATATTTTCCAGATATTGTCGATTATGAATTTACTGCAAAGATGGAGAGTGACCTTGACAAAATATTTACTGAAGAGGATAGAGTAAAACTTTTAAATGATTTTTATCAGCCATTTGAAATGAGCCTAAATAACTTTGAAGCAAATTCAAGTGAAATTTTTAATTCTTTAGAATCAGGAAAAAAATGTCCGTTATGCGGTTCGGATATGAAGCTAAGAATTAGTAAATTTGGCAGGTTTTATTCTTGCTCGAGGTATCCAGAATGTAAAGGTAAATTGCCATTTGAAGATTCTTCATATGGTAATAACGAAAATAACAATACTGATGAACAAAACTTGGATAACAACGAAGTTTCTATAGAAGAATCAGATGTTGAATGTCCGGTATGTGGAAGTAAAATGGTGGTAAAAAGGAGTAGATTTGGAAAATTTTTAGCTTGTTCAAAGTATCCTGACTGTAAAACTACCTTGCCCTATGGTAAGAAAGCTGAAAGAAACTGCCCAAAGTGTGGTGGACAATTACTTAGGATCTTTAGCAAAAAGGGCAAACCTTATTATAAATGCGTAAATAAAAGTTGCAACTTTTACTGTTTTAAATTATCAGAGATTGATGAAGACAAAAAGGCTGAAAAGTCTTTAAAGAACTGACAATGAATTTTAATAAAGCTAAGGATAGGATAAAGATAATAGGTGCAGGCTTAGCTGGAAGTGAAGCTGCTATTTTTTTATTGGAACGAGGATATCTACTTGATATTTATGAAATGAGACCAGCGATTAAGACTCCTGTTCACAAAACAGATTTATTTGCCGAACTTGTATGTAGCAATTCTCTTGGTAACAAAGATATTATTTCGGCATCTGGTTTGCTTAAAGAAGAAATTAAAATTTTAGGTTCCAATCTTATAAGAATAGCTGAGGATTGTTCAGTTGAGGCAGGTCAGGCGCTTGCTGTTGATAGAGAAAAGTTTTCTAAATGTGTTACTGACAAGATAATTTCTAATTCAAATGTTAATGTTTTTAGAGAGGAAATAAAATCGATCCCTGAAGATAGTTTCGCTATTGTAGCTACTGGGCCTCTTACTTCTGAAAGTTTGTTTAACTACTTTAAAAATTCTTTAAATAGCAAAGATCTATACTTTTATGACGCAACCTCACCTATTGTAAAGTATGATTCTATTGACTTAAAACATGCGTTTTGGGGAAATAGATATGGCAAGGGAGAAGGCGCATATCTAAATTGTCCTATGACTAAGGATGAGTATGATTTCTTTTATGAGGAACTTATAAAAGCTGATAGGGTAAGAAGTCATCTTCCTGATGAAGAAAGATATTTTGAAGGTTGTATGCCAATAGAAGAACTTGCAAAAAGAGGTAGGGAAACGCTTTTGTTTGGTCCTTTAAAGCCAAGGGGGCTAAAAGATCCTAATACAAACAAAGAACCATACTGTGTTGTTCAGCTTAGAGCAGAAAATAAAGATAAAACCCTCTTTAACATTGTTGGATTTCAAACCAGACTCACCTTTAAAGAACAAAGTAGAATATTTAGACTTATTCCAGCTTTAAAAAATGCTGAATTTGTAAGGTATGGAGTAATGCACAAAAATGTTTATTTTAACTCATCTACATTAATAAAGGAAAATTTGGAGTCAAAAAAATTTAACAATGTTTTCTTTGCAGGACAAATTATTGGAACAGAAGGTTATGTTGAGGCAATTGCCACCGGATTATTAGCGGCTATTAATTTACACCTAAAAATTCATGACAAAGGTTATCTTGCCTTACCGAAGACTACAATATTAGGATCTTTGATAAACCATATTATCAACGTTGCAACAGATAAGCCTGCTCCGATGAACGCTTCATTTGGTCTATTACCACCTCTTTTAGAAAAATTAAATAAGAAAAGAAGATACGAAGAATATGTAAAAAGATCCTTGTATGATTTAAATAGATATCTTTCCGATTTTCAGTACAAGTTATGAGAATAAATAAATCTCAAATTCTTGACTTCTTAAATTATTTGCAGTTTAACAAATTAAGCTCTCAAAATACTATTAGAGCTTATGAAAGCGACCTCTTTAGTTGGCTCGACTTTTTAGAAAACAAAAAGGGTGAGTTGAAAGAATCTGAAATACCAAAAATAACTAATGAGTGGATAATGCAAGGACTTAACTATAAATTTTTAAAAAAAACTTCAGTATCAAGAAAGATTTCTGCAGTCAAATCATTTTTAAATTATCTTTATAAATTTAATTTAATAGAAAATAAATTATCTTTAACTTTAAAAAATCCCAAAAAAGACAAATTACTTCCAAAATACTTAAATCCTTCAGATGTGGCAGATGTTGTTAAAAAAAGCTCTTCTTTTGATAGCTTTAGTAAAATCAGAAATTCTTTAATCATTCTTTTGTTATTTAATACAGGAATGAGAATAAGTGAATTAAAAGATATAAAAATTGAAGATATCAATTTTGACAGAAACGAAATTAGAACAATTGGCAAGGGAGATAAAGAGAGAATTGTTTTCTTTACAGATTATACGAAAGATCTTCTAAAAAAGTATATTTCAAAAAGAAAAAAGATTAAAACTAATAGTCGATATCTTTTTCTTTCGAGATTGGGTAAGGGCATTAGTGAGAGAATGATAAGATACATTGTTTCTAATACCTGGAAGATGCAAACTGGAAAGGGTATTACTCCACATCAACTTAGACATTCTTTAGCAACATTCTTGCTTAATGAAGGAGTAGAATTAAAATATATTCAAGAAATTTTAGGACATGAAAACATTAATACTACAAATATTTACGCAAAGCTATCTGAAAAAACAATAAAAACAGAGTACTATAAATCATTAGGAAAATTAGAAAAGTAAATTTTTGAGAGGAGTGTGCAAAAATTAGACTTGATAAAACAAGAAAGAATGATGAATTAAGGCCAATTGAAATCATTAAGGATTTTTTAATTTATCCTGAGGGAAGTGTTTTAATTTCTTTTGGCAATACAAAAGTGATATGTAATGCTTCGGTGGAAGATAAGGTTCCACAATTCTTGAAAGGCTCTGGTAAAGGCTGGATTACTAGTGAGTACAGTATGATACCGCGTGCTACACAAGATAGAAACGCAAGAGAAAGTACTTCAGGAAAGGTATCTGGTAGGAGTCAAGAAATCCAAAGAATTATAGGAAGGTCCTTAAGAAGTGCTGTGGATCTAAGCCTTCTTGGTGAGAGAACAATATTTATTGATGCAGAAGTTATACAAGCAGATGCTGGGACAAGATGCGCTAGTATTACAGGAGGTTTTGTTGCTTTAGTTCTCGCTTTAAGAAAATTAAAAGAGTATGGCTTAATAAAGACAAGTCCTTTAAAATATTATGTTGCAGCTGTTTCTGTTGCTATTTTGGACGACGAAGTAATATTGGATCCAAATTTTGAGGAAGATGTAGTAGCAGATGTTGATTTGAACGTTATTGCTAATGAAAATAAAGAGATAATTGAAATTCAAGGAACTGCTGAAAAAAAACCCTTTACTAGAGAGAAACTAAATGAAATACTTTATATTGCATATAGTGGGATTGAGAAGATAATAGCTATGCAGAAGAAAGTCTTGAAGCTTACTCGATAAAATAAAATATGAGGAGCTAAGAAATGGAAATAAAAACTCTTAGTGTTGGGATTTTTGCAGCAAATTGTTATATAGTTGAATTTGATAATAAAGGCGTTGCCATTATTGATCCGGGTGACGAAGAAGATAAAATTTCAAAAGAACTTGATGGTAAGAATTTAAAATGGATCCTTTTAACACACGGTCATGCTGACCATATTATGTGCGTAAACTCGTTGAAGAACAAATATAATCCAAAGGTTATTGCTTCTATTAAAGAAAAAGAAATTATTGAAAATCCAGAGCTTAATCTTTCTAAGCAATTTGGTTTTTCGTATAGAGTGAGCGCCGATTTATACGTTCAAGAGGGTATAATCAACTTAGATGATTATAGGGTACAAATACTGGAAACCCCTGGACATACGCCTGGATCTGTTATTTATATAATTGAAAATTATATGTTTACAGGTGACACCCTTTTCAAGGACTCGATTGGTAGAACAGATTTGCCAGGAGGGGATAAAATTTCCATGAAAAAAACTTTGGAAAAATTATATAAAATAGAGACTGACTATATAGTTTTGCCTGGGCATGGGCCTTCAACATCTCTAAAATATGAACAAAAAAATAATCCTTATTTTTTCTTAGACCTATAATGATTAAATTAAAAAATAATGTAAAGAAGTTGCTGCTAATATGATCAAATTTTTAAAATTGTCACCCTTTCAAAATGCATTAGATTTTTGCAAATTTTTTTCTTCAATTGAAGTCTTTGAAGAGCTAAATATTTTTCAATTAAATAATAGAGTTTCTTTTGAAGACGTGTCATCAAGATTTTCACTTCCCTTAGAAAATCGTTCAGCAGTTGATGGTTATGCAGTCTTTTCTGAAGAAACTTTTGGTTCTAGTGAAAATACTCCAGTTTTATTAAGACTTCTCGGTGAACAAAAGGTGGGCGACCCTCCTCTAAGCATTGAAAGAGGCGGATGTGTGAAAGTTGCTACAGGCAGCACTCTTCCGATCAATTCTAATGGCGTAGTTATGTTAGAACATACTAAAACTTCTGGAGAATTTGTTGAAGTATATAAAGCAATTTCATATTATGAAAATGTATTAAAAAAGGGAGAAGATTTTAAAGAGGGTTATGTTCTCGTTAACAAAGGAAAGAGAATAAATTTTAGAGATTGCGCAATTTTGGCCGCTTCTGGTTTTGAAACTATTAAAGTTTATAAAAAACCAAGAGTTGCAATAATTTCTACAGGCGATGAAATTATATCTTATAAAGAAAAGTTAACAGTTTCAAAGATATACGATGCTAATGGACCTTTAATTGTAAATGGCATAGAAACCTTTGCTGAACCAATTTTTTTGGGAGTTGTTAAGGACAACAGAAAGGATCTTGAGGAAAAATTCAACTATGCCATAAAAAATTGTGACTGTATATTCATTTCTGGTGGTAGTTCAATTGGAGAAAGGGATTATGTCGAAGAAGTAATCAAGAGTTTTGGTGAAGTTATATATCACGGTTTTCTTGTAAAACCTGGAAAACCACTTTTGCTTGGCAGAAATGGTAACATGCCAATTGTAGGTTTTCCTGGGCATCCATTGCCTGTTATGATTTACTTAAATCTTGTTGGAATCCCAATTTTAAAAAAGCTTGGCGGTGATAGAGATTTTTATCCAAAAAGCGATAAAGGAATTTTGCGCGACCCTATTTTTTCTGTTCCTGGTAGAGTTGATTTAATAATGGGTTACAAAGAAAATGACCTTGTTGTTCCTTTATTAAGTAAGTCTGATTATATTTCTTCTGCTACCAAGTCAGAACTAATAATTAAAATTCCAGAAGACAGAGAAATTGTTTTAGAGGGCGAGGAAGTAGAGATATTCTTGTGGGAATAAATTTCATCTATTAAGGAGTCAACTATATGGCTAGAAAGCTTTATAGAAAATTAATGGAACCTGAAAAAGCTCTTGAGCTTATATTAAATGAAGTTGAAAGGTTAAAAAAGAGTCCAATCGGTTTTGAGAAAGTAAAAACTAGCCTTTCAGGTGGTAGAATAGCTGGTGAAAATATTTTAGCTCAGATTGCTTGTCCAAATTTTCAATCCTCTGCGATGGATGGCTATGCGCTCATAGCTAAATCAACTAAAGAAGCTAGTATCCATTCTCCGCTCAAGGTGGAAAAGGACATGTTTATTGAAGTTGACACGGGTGATTTTGTTCCTTATCCTTTCGATTGCGTTGTAATGGTTGAAAAAACAAGGTTAAATCCAGATGGAACTATAACCATATTTGAGGCAATGCATCCTGGTGAGAATATTAGGTTGATAGGTGAAGATTTTAACCCAGGAGAGATAGTGGTCTATGAAGGTCAAGAAATTTCTACATTTGAAATTATGTCGCTTCTTGCAACTGGAAACGAGATTATAAGTGTAAGCAAGCAACCAAGAGCAGTAATAATAGCTACTGGAGATGAGATTACAAATAGATATGAAAATGTAGATAAGAATATGTATTTTAATTTTAACGGTCCAGCTATATCATATTACCTTAAAACAAACGGAGCTTTAGTAGAAGAAACTCCTATATTACCTGATAAACTAGAAATTTTGGAAGAATACATATCCAAATATAGCGATTTTGACTTGATATTGATGATTGGGGGATCCTCTTTTGGGAGAGATGATTATACAGCAAGCCTTTTAGAAAAAAAGGGTAATTTACTTGCGCACGGAGTTTATCTACGACCTGGAAAACCTGTGATTCTTGGTTCTATTAATAAGTCAATTTTTATTGGTTTGCCAGGATATTCTGCTGCATGTGCAGTAGTTTTGGATTATTTTGTTAAGCCTATTCTGAACGCAATGACTGGCAAAATAGAATCTAATAAAAGAATTCCTGTTAATATTTACAAAACTATAACTTCTAGTTCTGGAGAAGAAGAAAGGATAAGAGGTCAAGTTGCAAAAATAAAAGACAAAGTATTCTTCTATCCTTTGGCTAGATCTTCTAGTTCGGTTTCTTCATTATTGTATTGTGATGGCATTTGTATATTAGAAAAGGGAGTGCAAGGCTGTAATACTCAAGATATTTTTGACTTCATATTCTGGAAAAAGGAAGATCTAAGTGAAAGCTCTATCGTGGTTCTTGGTAGCAACGATCCGCTTTTGCCATATATATCATCCAAGCTTTACAAGAATTTTAAATTAAGAATTGTCACATCTCCTTGTGGGAGTTTGGCTGGGATTGCTGCTTTAAAAGATGGAGTTTGTCATGTTGCAGCTACCCACTTATTTGACAGTGTGAGTGGAGAATATAACATTCCATATATATTAAAATATTTTAATAAAGGTGATACAATATTATTAACGTTAGCATATAGACAGCAGGGTATGATGGTAAAAAAGGGGAATCCTTTTAAAGTAAAGACTCTCGAAGACGTAATTTCGAAGGGGTTAAGGATTGTGAACAGACAAAAGGGAGCTGGTACTAGAGTGCTTTTAGATTATGAGATAAATAGACTGGGTTTTGAGCCTAAGCAAATTTTAGGTTATGAAAATGAAGTATTTACTCATTATGCAGCTGCGACCAGTATTCTTAGTGGGGTAGCAGATGTTGCTTTTGGTATACAGTATATTGCAGATTATCTAGGTCTGGATTTTATTCCATGGAAAAAGGAAGTCTTTGAACTATGTATGCGCAAAGATGACTTAGGCGACTCCAAGCTAATTTCTTTAATTGATTTAATTAAGAGTAAATCTTTTGTTGATAAAAATATGAGCTTTAGTGGTTATGACTTTTCTGATACTGGAAAAATAAGGGGGGTTTAGCCGTGCTTGATTTGTACAAAAGAAATATAGATTATGCTAGAATCTCAGTTACAGATAGGTGTAATTACAGATGTGTGTATTGTATGCCTGAAAAGGGCGTAAAATTTATTCCACATAAGGAAATCTTAAGATTCGAAGAAATAGTTAGAACGATTAGAATCTTAAAAGAACTAGGTATTAAGAAGGTAAGATTAACGGGTGGAGAACCATTAGTTAGAAAGAACTTTGTAGAGCTTGTAAAAGAAATAACAAAAATAGGTCTCGATGATATTTCAGTCACTACTAACGGCTCTCTTTTAAAAGTTTATGCTATAGACTTATATAAAGCCGGCTTAAGAAGATTAAACATAAGCCTTGACACGTTAAATTGTGAAAGATTTAGGGATATAACGAGAAAGGGTAATCTCGTAGATGTTTTAGATGGTATTGAAAAGGCTATTGAAGTTGGTTTTAACCCTGTAAAGTTAAATGTGGTAGTGATGAAAGGGATAAATGATGGAGAAGATCTAATTGCTTTAGCAAACCTTGCAAGGGATAGAGAAATTCACGTAAGATTTATTGAGATAATGCCTATTGGTGATAACGACCAAAACGAGAAATTTATAAGTTGTGACGATATGCGAGAGAAAATATCAGAGCTATTTAAACTCGAAACAGTTAAGGGTCCTTTTGGGAATGGCCCTGCAGAATATTACAAATTTGAAGGTGCAAGAGGTACGCTCGGTTTTATTTCCCCTCTTAGCAAACACTTTTGCGCAAGGTGCAACAGGATAAGAATTACTTCGGATGGAATGATAAGGCTTTGTTTGTTTTCTGATGTTGAGTATAACCTAAAAGAAAAGCTCAGATCTGGTTTAACAGATGAAGATATAAAAAGATTTATTTTAGACACATTATCCTTAAAACCAAAAGGTCATCCATATATTCAGAAGGCAAGAGAAATTTATCACAGAAATATGTCGGCTATTGGAGGGTAACATGTTTACTCATTTAGATGATAAAGGAAAAGCGCAAATGGTAGATATAGGAGACAAGGTTGAAACAGTAAGGGTTGCTAAGGCTCAAGCTTTTATAAAATTGTCAGAAGGGACTTTAAACCTGATCAATGATCAAAAAGTTCCCAAGGGGGATATCTTTTCTACATCAAGGATTGCTGGAATCATGGCAGCAAAAAAAACATGGGAGTTAATTCCTTTAACGCATCCAATACCAATAAACCAAATAAGTATTGATTTTGAAATAAAGAATGATGGGATCTTAATTTTTTCTCAGGTAAAAACTAACTTTAAAACAGGAGTGGAAATGGAGGCTTTGATAGCGGTTAACGTAGCAGCGCTCACTATATACGACATGATAAAGGCGGTAGAAAAGGGGGCTATCATTGAAGATGTAAAGTTGTTGTATAAATCAGGTGGGAAATCAGGTACATATGAATACGCCTGATGTTAACAGAAAAAAATATTTTTAGGTGGAGGTAGGTTTGGATAAAAGGGTAACTTTTGCTGTAGTAACCTTATCTGATACAGGGTATAAGAAAGAAAGGGAAGATTTAAGCGGGAGAAAGATTATTGAAATTTGTGAAAAAAGAGGTTTTTTGTTGTCCTGTTATGAAATTTTGCCGGATGATAGAGATTTGCTGGTACAAAAATTGATTGAACTTTCTAATCAAAAGATAAATTTAATATTAACAACTGGTGGAACGGGTTTTTCAGAAAGAGACAACACGCCTGAAGCTACTAAAGAGGTTATTGAAAGAGAAATTCCTGGAATTCCTGAGGCTATGAGAAA
Organism: Thermodesulfobium sp.; assembly: GCF_053498235.1. Classification (NCBI taxonomy): domain Bacteria; kingdom Pseudomonadati; phylum Thermodesulfobiota; class Thermodesulfobiia; order Thermodesulfobiales; family Thermodesulfobiaceae; genus Thermodesulfobium; species Thermodesulfobium sp. The sequence goes on along the minus strand of NZ_JBRCUV010000055.1, from coordinate 11,720 downwards.
TTTTAGCCTTCAAAAGACGAATAGAGCAATGCTTACTAGAGGAGTATGTGGTATTAGGAAAAAATCAATAATTTTAAATTTGCCTGGTAGTGTGAGGGCTGTAGAAGAGTGTTTGAACTTTATAATTGAACCTCTTGAACATGGTATTGATATTTTGATGGGCTGGGACAAAAATTGTGGTAGAACTTAGCGAAGGTAAAAGAGATTATTTAGATATAGTCGAAGAACTTCTGCGTTTTTTGCCACCTGCAAATTCACAGGAAGTGACGTCAACACATTGTGTTGGAGAAGTATTGTACGAAGATGTTGTTTTGAAAGAGAATTTTCCGAAATATTTTGTTAGCAGATTTGACGGTTATTTATGCAAGGGCCAACCACCATTTAAGTTAGTTAAGGAAATATATCCAGGTGATGATCTAATTTTTTCTATTGATGAAGGTTGCTGTATTTTTTTAGCTACTGGTTCTTTTGTTAAAGAAATTGAGAGCAATCTACAATTTTTTAAAATAGAAGATGTAAAAATTGATGGCAATTTAATAACCCCTTTATTTGAAGAGACAAAGAATAATTGGATAAAACCTGGAAGTGATTTTTTAGCAGGTGATAAAATTTTTTCTAGTGGTAAGAAACTTTCTTATAAAGATAAATTTGCATTAGAACTTTTAGGTATTAGATTGGTCAAGGTATTCAAGAGGTTAAATCTAAGTATAATTAACACTGGAACTGAGCTAATAAATAAAGGCGATCTTTCTCAAGTTGTACCGTTGTCAAGTTGGATAATATCGCCTATTGCTCATTTTGATGGATTTAATGTAATTCAATCTGGTCCAATTGCTGATAACGAAATTCTTTTAGAAGAAGTTTTAAGAGAAAATTCAAATAGTGATATTATATTATTTATCGGTGGAACTGGAAAAGGAAAAAGAGATGTTATCAGAAAGGTTTTAAATTCAAAAGCTAGGCCAATTTTTGAAAAATTTAATACTCCAATAGGTAAAAACAGCTATGCTTATCTATATGATGACAAAATAATATTAGGTTTTTCTGGAATTATTCAGGCAAGTGTAGCCCTTTATTATTTGATTTTACGAAGTTTGATATTTAAACAAAGAGGATTAAAATTTGAGAACCTTGTTGACTTTTGCGAAATCCAAGAAAAGCCTGTAAATGGCAAATGCAATTGGTATTTAAACGAAAAAATTGAAAATGGCAAGCTGATTCTCAAAAAATGTAATTTCTTAAATTCTGAATTTGTCGCATTTCATTTAAACAAAGAGCTATTTATTCAAAAGACAGATTTTTAAACTGTATTTTTCGATGTTTTTTAAGTAAATAGAATTTTATAAATGATATAATATTGATGTTATCCGTAATTAATATTTTCTTGCTAATCTTTTTGGAGGGAGCGTTTCATTACCTTTTACGGGGTGAGTTTAAAATGAAATTTTTTCTAACCTTTATATCTTTGTTTATTTTGTTAAATGTGAGAGTAGCTTATGCTGATACGTTATCAATGGTTCAAAACATTACCTACAAGGAGACAGAAAATGGAGTAAAAGTTTTAGTCAACGTCAAGGGCAATCCAAATTTTAATTACTTCAGGTTGTCTGATGGAAGAATAGTGTTAGATATTGATAAAGCTTTTGTTTCTAAAAAAGGTGATATCAAGATGACATCTTCTATTGTAGAAGGAATACATTTTGCTCAAAATACTCCCGATAAGGTTAGAGTGGTTATTGAAAGCGATAAAAATTGCCCATATATTGTTTCAAAGGTTTCAGATGGTCTAGAAGTCAATGTTGGAAATTTTAAGATATCCAATAGTGATTCAAATGGAAATCAAATCCCACCTACAAACAACTCCTCAAATCTAAGAAATTCAATAACGAGTTTTACTGGAACTCAACCAGAAATAGTTGGCAATTCAGGGAGAAATAATCCTGGTAATTTAAGATCCGCTTACGGGGGGTTTAACAGCTACAAAGATTTAGGTTCTGGTATATACGCTGCATATTATAATATTATTCGAAAACCAGGTTACTATAATGGCGGAAATGAATCAATTAAAAAAATTATTTACACTTGGGCACCACCTACAGAAAATAATTCATCTAGATATTTAAGCGATGTAATTAGATATTGTAGAAAGTATGGCTTAAATATAGATGAAGATACTATCTTTTCGAATCTATCTTTAGAGCAACAAGAAATAGTGCTGAGTGCTATATTTAACGAAGAAGGGAATAGGGATTGGATAAACGCAACCAAAAATTTCACTGATCAGCAAAAGATTGCCTTAATTAACGATTCGATCTTGCAACACTCAACGTCAAATTATGTTGCCTCAAATACTTCAGAACAAAATCAATCAGCAACGACTACAACTACAGAACCTGAAAAGCCTAAGGAATCTTCACAAGGAATAGATAAATTTTTAGGCAAAACTATCATTGGAATAATTAGGACTATCTTTTAAACTAAAAAAGATATAATATAATGCAGTCTAGAATGTCGGATGGTGATAAATTGGAATCAAATGTTATAGTTGCGCTTGACTTAGATAATCTAAAAGAAATTGAAAAAAATGTTAAAACTCTTTCAAGTTTGACTAATTGGTTTAAGATAGGTTATCAAATAATATCTTCGATTGGGATAAAGGAATCAATTGAAATTGTTAAATCCTTTAACTGCAAAGTTTTTTTAGATGTGAAGTTATATGATATTCCAAATACCGTTGCAAATGCAGTAAAGAATTTTTCTGATTTATATGTAGATATGTTAACCATTCACATTAGTGGTGGTTCTAAGATGATACGAGAGGCCTTAAAGGGCGTTGGTTCTAACAACAATACAAAGGTTTTAGGTGTCACTCTTTTGACTAGTTTTTCTCAGGAAGAAGCCAAAAAAATTTATGGCTTAGATAATACTATGGATATAACAAGAAAATTTGTAGAAATTGGTTATAACTCTGGATTAAGGTGGTTTGTTTGCAGTCCTCTTGAATTAGGTTTACTAAAAAAGGAATTTACAGATTGCTTTTTTGTTGTGCCTGGAATAAGGCCTGTATGGAGCCTTAAGGAAGACCAAGAAAGATTTGCTACACCTTATCAAGCAAAATTAAACGGTGCAAGTTATATTGTGGTTGGAAGGCCTGTGTTAAGACCAAATAACCATCGTACTCCATTGGAAGCTTTAAAATCGATCATTGAGGAGTTTAACGCATGAGTGAAAACAATGATGTTCTAGAATTTTTAAAAAAACATAACGCTATTGTTTACGGTCACTTTATATATACATCAGGGAAACACGGGAAAGTTTATATAAACAAGGATGCTCTTTATATAAAGCCAAAGGTTATTTCAGAGCTATGTCTTGAAATGTCAAAGATAGTTCAGAATATAAACTTTGATGTAGTTTGCGCTCCAACAATTGGTGGTGTAATACTCTCTCAGTGGATTGCATATCACAGCTCAAATTTAAAGAATTGTGAGATTTTATCCATTTTTTCTGAAGAAGTGGATGGGAAAAGGGTTCTAAAAAGGGGATATGATAAAGTTATTGAAAACAAAAAGGTGATAGTTGTGGACGATGTTTTAACTACAGGGTCATCAATAAAAAAGGTTATAGATGCTGTTAGAAGTTGTAATGGTATTGTTCAGGGAAGCCTTTCTCTAGTTAACAGAGGGAATGTAACTGCAGACGATATTGGTTCGCCATTTTTAAAAAGTCTTCTCAATATTAATTTTGAATCTTTTGAACCCGAAGTTTGCCCCTTATGTAAAAATAACATTCCAATAAATAGAGACTTGGGAAAAGGCAAAAAAATGCAAAATTTATGATTTCTGATGAAAAATGGCGTTTTAAGTTTGTATCAAGCGTATTTAACGCTGATGTTTTTTTAATAGATATCTCGGAAAAAAATAGTTTTAACGTTGAACAAATAATATGCAAAATCCACAGTGATGAAAGGGTAATGGTATCAAAAAAGTTTGTAGAATTCGTAGAAAAAAACCGAAACAAAGATTATAAATTGCCCTTTTTCTACAAGGAAAAAGGGCATATATTTTCTGAGGAATATTATTATCTAGATTATCATACATATGTAATGCTTAAATACAATGCGAAAAACATGCCAAACTTCAAACAATTTAGTGATTTCAAAGATACTTTAGTTTTAGGAGCTCTGAATGCCAATCCTTGCAAAGATCTATTTTCAACCTCCCTTTCACCTGAAGATGGAATTGTTGTCTTGGATGAAAATTTAAATGAACTTTATTCATCTTCTAACGCTAGACTTATTTACACTAAGGCTACCAACATCACTGATTTTTCCAAAAGCAGTACATGGAAAGAATTTTTTTCAAAAAGCAAGTTCATAAATCCAGGAATTTTTTCAAAAACCCTTAAAAACGAAAATTTTATGGCACAACTATCATTTTTCCCTTTATATAAAGAAAATATTTTGAGATATTTCATAGTAATTGTAAGAGATCTTTCAAAAAACTTACAACTTGAACTAGAAAGGGAAAAACAGATAAATACTATGAAAGAGATTCATCATATGATAAAGAATAATCTTCAGATAATTAAAAGCATAATAAATATTAAATCAAGAAGGCTATCTGATAAAGAACTTATAGAAGATGTATCAGTAAAACTTGAGTGCCTTGCAAAAATACATGAACGATTGATTAACGTCAATGAAGAAGTTTCTCTCAAGGAATTGTTAGAAAGTCTATTTAAAATTTTAATTAATTCTGGAAAAGAAAGGATATATGTTTATGGTGATTTGGTAGGAAAATATCAAAATATGCTTCTTTTAATTCTTGCACTAATAGAACTTATGCAGAATTCTCTGAAATACGCTTTTGTTAACGAAGAAAGATCTAAGATATTTATTTCAGTAGTTAACTATGTTGAAAGAGTAAGAATTACTTATTTGGATTTTGGAGAGTACAAAGTCCAGGGAACTAGCAGAGGATATGGTAGCGATTTAGTAAAAGGCCTTTTGGTAGACGGTTTGAATGCTTCCTACAAGAAACTAAGGACTGTAAAAGGTAATCTATTTGAAATTATTTTACAGAAATTTTGATATAATCTTTTTTTAAATATATCAAAAGAGGTGTAGAGTGTCAGGTGAGATGAGACAATCTTCAAAAAATAAAAATAAAAATCCTATAAAGGTTTTTATTGCTGATGATGAATTTTTAATTAGATTAGATATGAAAGAAGAATTAGAAAAAGAAGGATTTATGGTTGTTGGCGAGGCAAAAGATGGCGCTGAAGCCTTGTCTGAAATAAAGAGATTAAAACCTGATGTTAGCGTTATTGATATTATGATGCCTCATCTGGATGGCCTTAAGATCGCTGAAAGGTTAAAAAACGATGACTTTGGAGCCATTGTTTTCTTGACTGCCTATAACAACCAGGATTTTATAGAAAGAGCTTCAAAAATTGGTGCTTTTTCATATCTATTGAAACCCTATAGAATCGGTGAGCTAAAAAGTGCGATTCTTCTTGCTTATGAAAGATATAACGAGTCTAAGAAACTAAAAGAAAAGAATGCTGAACTTGAAGAATCCCTAAAAACCAAAAACCTTCTTTATAGGGCGAAACTATTCATAATAGAACAAACCAAATTAAGCGAAAATGAAGTTCATAAAAGGATGCAAAAATACTCTATGGATAATAGAATTTCTATAGGAGAACTTGCTGAGATTATTTTGAAATCTAAGAATATTCCAGATGAAATTAAAAATCCTTAAACAACTTGGGATATGCTTCGTAGCCTATTTCGTACAAATCTGAACCGATTTCTTCGCAGTTGGGGTGATATCTGAGATTTGAAAATTTATTCATTAATTTTAAGATAATTAGATTTGATATCCAAATATAAAGAGTGGATAAGGCAAAGATGATAAAAGTGCTAAAGCCATTAAGTATACTTAAAATTATTATCAAGGATAATAAACTTAATATAACAGGTACTATAAGGAAAAGCGGGTCATCAAATAAAAATTTCACTTCGATTTTATTTTGAATATAAATATTTAAAAATGATATTATAAATGTTAAGGGGAATACTACATAAGAGGGGTTAATCAAACTGCCAGATACAGAAAAAATCATAAAAGTAAAAAGTGATGATATCAATATTAACGGATCTATTTTTTTAGTTATAAAGATGGAAGATAGTGAGCTACCTATGATGGATAAGGAAAAATTTGAAAAAATAAATCGAATCCAATCTGGATTACTTTCTTGAAAAAAGCTTATTGTCGAAAATATAAAAATCAACGATCCAAAATATATAAAAATTATATTATTTCCTGGTATTGCAATAGACCTTCCATCCTTTGTGAATCTACCTATACGCGGTCCAATAAAGTGGCTAATTGAAAGACACGATATCGATGAGTAGAGAGCTACTAAGAAGATAAAAAGAATCTGATTTGATTCGCAGAAGTTAAAATATCTTAGCAGCAGTAGAAAAAGGAAGTAAAAAGCTGGACAAAAAAGTAATATTTGAAATATTAAATATATAAAGATGGTCTTTATTGAAGTCTTTTCAATAAATTGAGTAGTGATTATCGATAGTGAAAATAGAGAAAATATAAAATATATGAAATTAATCTGTATGTTTAAAATATAAAAAAATATCATTGGCAAAAAATCTAAGGCGCTCAGTATAAGATATATTGTAATTAGCGTAAGGACATTCTTTGACCTGATAGAGCCGACAGCCAAAAGTTGAAAGCCAATAAAGGCTATTAGAAATGGGATATAAGTAAAATAATTCATAACAATATTTTATACTATTTTATGCGAAAATAAAATTTTTTCCCATTTATTTTATGACGATCTGAAAAACATCTTTATTTTAGTGGTATAATAGGGCATATAAAAGTTTTTAGAGATGTCTTATTTAATATTTGGGTGGTTAAACGAAGGGAGTTTAAAGATGAAAAAGGTAGCACTTTTTGCGTTCAGGGGAGATTCAATGTGTTTTATTCATGTCTTGCTTTATGCAATAGAGTTACAGGAACAAAAAATTGATGTGAAGGTAGTGCTTGAGGGAGAGTCTACAAAATTAGTTCCCGAATTATACAACGAAAGTAGCCCTCTTTATAATTTAGCCCAGAAAGTAATTAGTTTCAATCTACTTGAAGGAGTCTGTAAAGCTTGTTCGATGAAGATGGGAACACTGGATGAGGCTAAAAAAAGAGGATTAACAATATTGTCTGAGATGTCAGGACATGCAGGAATGGCAAGGTTTATAAAGGAAGGCTTTGAGATTATAACTTTCTAAGAAATTTGATATCTCATAATAAAATCTACCTGAACTTACTAATTTATGCATAAATATTTCTTACTTGTACAGTTTTTGGTTTATAATTAAATGTGCTTTAGGGGATGATATTTTATTGCCAATTATGAAAAAAACAAAGATATTGCTATTGCTAATATATTTTTTGATGAAGGTTGGGGTATGATAAAACTAATAAATGGTAGGATAAGATGGAAGAGTGCGTATCTAAAAAATTAAAAAAGGACGATTTAATTTCTGGCCCTTATTGGCCTGAAAGCGTTACTCTTAAAATTGTAGAAGAAGAAGGGGAATTTATACATATAGTTGGTGCCACTACCAAAAGCAAAAGGTATATTGATCAGTTTTTGACCTTAAACGAGCTTGAAAAAATTCAAATTTTGGATAAGACGTCATATTTTAAAGAAGAGGCATGGAAGGTTTTTCTTGCAGTAGAAGCATTAAGGTACAGATATGCCTCATTATACGATCCACTGCTTGCAGTAAATATTTCTAAGGTTGAGCCACTTCCACACCAAATTGAAGCTGTATATGGATATGTGCTGAAAAATCCAAGAATACGATTTTTAATTGCCGATGATCCTGGTGCTGGTAAGACTATCATGGCAGGTCTAATTATTAAAGAGCTTAAGTTGCGCAATTTAGCAAAAAGAATTCTTATAGTTACTCCGGGACACATAAAGGATCAGTGGAGGAGGGAATTAAAAGAGCGATTTGATGAAACATTTGAGTTGATCGATCGCAATCGACTTGACAATGAATATAAAACGAACATTTGGGAAAAAGAGAATCAAGTCATTACTTCAGTTGATTTTGCCAAAAAAGATGATGTAATACGCACACTTAATGCTACAAGGTTTGACCTTATTGTTGTAGATGAAGCCCATAAGATGAGTGCATATAGATATGCTGGCAATATAGATAAATCCGATCGTTACAAACTTGGTGAAGTGCTTTCTAATATTACCGAACATTTACTATTTCTTACTGCAACTCCACATAAAGGTGATCCAGAGAACTTTAGACTTTTTCTCGATTTGCTCGAAAAGGGCTTCTTTGCTAATAACGACATGGTAAGAGAATCGGTTACCAACAAAGACAACCCATTGTTTATAAGAAGAATTAAAGAAGATTTAAAAGATTTTGAGGGAAAACCATTATTTTTGCCGCGTTATGTAAAAACAATTTATTTTAATTTAGGTGAATCATCACCAAATGAAAAAGAGTTGTACAATGAACTCTCAAAATACGTTGAAAATCAATATAACTTAGAATCTCTAAGTAACTCAACAAAAAGAAGAAATATCGCTTTTGTACTGGCTATATTACAAAGAAGGTTGGCATCAAGCACATATGCGCTTTTAAGATCACTTGAAAGAAGAAAGAAAAAACTTGAGGATTCGCTCAATTTTTCTCAAGATCAAAATAATAAGAAATCCGAAATATATGATTTCGAAGAAATTGAGGATATGTCTGAAGATGAACGCTGGCAAAAAGAATACGAGTGGGAAACTTTTAGTACTGCTAAATCAAAAGAAGATTTAAAAAAGGAAATTGTTACCATTCAGTCACTTATTAAAAGGGCAAAAGGTATAATTGATAATGAAGAGGAAATTAAACTTAAAAAACTAAAAGAATCCTTGGTTGAACTAGGCAAACATGTTAAAGAAAAAAATCAAAGAAAGATTCTTATTTTTACCGAATCACGCGATACGCTTGAGTACCTTGAAAATAAGATAGACAAATGGGGTTATAAGGTAAATACAATCCATGGTGGGATGAATTTAGACGATAGGGTAAACGCAGAATCAGTTTTTAGAAATGAAACCGAAGTAATGGTTGCAACTGAAGCTGCTGGCGAAGGTATCAATCTGCAATTTTGTAATTTAATGATCAATTACGATATACCGTGGAACCCAAATAGGCTTGAGCAAAGAATGGGTAGAATACACAGGTATGGTCAAACAAGAGAGGTATTCGTCCATAACCTTGTAGCTAATGATACACGCGAAGGTAAAGTGCTTGAGACCCTTTTTAATAAAATAGAAGAAATACGAAATGCCTTAGGGAGCGATAAAGTTTTTGATGTATTGGGTGAGATAATTGACTCAAAGCAATTCTCAAAGGCAATTATTGATGCTGCCGTAAATGCTAGAAATATAGATGATATACTTAAAGATATTGAAATCAGGGTTGATGAAGAGTATTTGATAAAAATAAGAGAAAACCTTGGCGAAACGCTCGCTACAAGGTACATAGATTATACAAGGATAAAAGAACTTGCACAAAAGGCAAAGGAGAACCGTTTAATCCCCGAATATACACAAAACTTTTTTGTTAAAGCCTTTGAAAAGGCTGGTGGCAAGATACGCGAAATTAAAGCTCCAGAAATAATATCCATAGAATCGGTTCCTTATAGTATTAAAAGATTTTCTTATGATGAAAAATTTAAAAAGACCTATGGGGGTGTGCTAAGTAGGTATCCAAAGGTAGTCTTTGATAAAGAATATTTAAAGAAATACCCAACAGCTGAATTTCTTACCTTTGGTCATCCACTCTTTGAGGCAACATTAAATTGGGTTGAAAAGGAATGCGAAAATAGCATTAAAACGGGCGGTACCTTCTACGATCCTGATGGCAAATTAGATGGATTTATAGTCTTTTATGAAGGCGAGATAAGAGACGGTACTGGTGCTATCGCAGGAAAACGTTTGTTTTCGTTTTTTGTAAATAATGAAGGATCAAAGATTATTGCATCTTCTATACTTTGGGATTTGATAGAAGAAAATAAGCAATCTGAAGAATCTACAGTAGATATTGAAGAGATAAAAAATAAAACTAAACAGTTGGCTATTGAAACGTTAAGTCAATATAAAAAGGAATTACTCGAAGAACGAAAAAGACAGGCAGAAATAAAACAAAAATATGGAGTAAAATCTCTTGACTATTTTATTTCAAAACTTGATGGCGAATTGATTGAACTTGAAGATAGGAAAGCTAGTGGTGAAAATGTAGATCTTGCCATAAGAAACAAGGCAGAAAGAAAATCAGAATACGAAGAATCACTTAAAGAATTGAAAAAACTCATAGAACAAGAACAAAGTCTAACAATAACTATGCCAAGTTTTTTGGGTATTATTCGGGTAAAACCTATAAGAACAAGGGATCAAGATATGGTAAGTGATGAAAAGATAGAAAAAATAGGTATGCTGCTTACTATGGAATATGAGCGCAATAATCAAAGAGAACCAGAAGATGTCTCGGATCAAAATCTTGGATTTGATATACGCTCAAAGGATAAAGATGGAAATTTACGCTATATTGAAGTAAAAGCAAGAGCAGAGGATGGGGATATTGCATTAACGCAAAATGAATGGTTTATAGCTAAGCGTTTTGGTGATGACTATTATCTATACGTGATATTTAATGCTTCTACAAGCCCTGAACTTAAGATAATTCAAAACCCGGCAAAAAACCTGATTCCTCAGACAAAGATTGAGCAAGTACGCTACATAATCGATAAATTCCAAATCACAGAAAAAGGGGCAAAGATGTGAGTGAAAAACGATTTATAGAAGAATCATTTCCTGTTAAAGAAGTAGGGATAGAATCAGCAAGAGAAAAAAATATACGACATGGCCACATTTCGACACTCCATATCTGGTGGGCAAGACGTCCTTTGGCATCATCGAGAGCAACAAATTATGCAGCTTTGATTAAAGCACCAGAAAATATAGATGAGTGGAACAGTAAGAGAAATTTCATTATAGAGTTTTCAAAATGGGAAAATTCTTTAAATCAACAAATGATTGAAAGGGCAAGAAATGAAATATTAGAGTCAAATGGCGGTGTTCCTCCAAAGGTCCTTGACCCATTTGGTGGCGGAGGGTCAATACCACTTGAAGCCTTGCGCTTAGGCTGTGAAACGTACAGCAATGACTATAACCCAGTGGCAGTTCTTATTCAAAAGTGTACTTTAGAATATCCTCAAAAATATGGACAAACAAAAGAAATAGAAGAAGAAACTGCACTTTTAGGAAATAAACAAAGAAGTAAAAAGACTATAAATTTACTTTTAGAAGATGTAAAAAAATGGGGCAACTGGGTATTGGAAGAGGCAAAAAAGGAGATTGGAAGATTTTATCCAGATGAACCAGACGGTTCCATTCCTGTTGGCTACATTTGGGCACGTACAGTTACCTGTCAAAACCCATCTTGCGGTGTAAAAATTCCTTTAATGCGCCAATATTGGCTTGCCAAAAAGGATAAAAAGAAAATTTCATTAAAACCATATGTGAAAGATAAAAAGGTTGAATTTGAGATAGTAGGGGAAAATACTCCATTTCCAAAGGACTTTGACCCAGAAAGAGGCACTGTTGCTCGAGCCGTTGTG
>NZ_JBRCUV010000054.1:0-12668 GCF_053498235.1 Thermodesulfobium sp. | reverse complement strand
GAATTACAGTATATCTTAAAACTTCTTTCCTTATAATCATCATTTAACTGTGCTATTAAATTTTTAACTTCATTCGGTTCTATTTCCAATAATTTCGAGATATTTTCTACTTTAGTAGGTTTTATATTCAAAAAAATTATAGCTTCAATAATTTTCTTATAATCTTTCATCTTTAAAAATAATAAAATTATTCTTCTGTTTCAAGTCTATAATATTATTTCTATAAAGTTCAAGAAACGCTAAAAAAAACCCTACCCTCTCTTCAAATCTCAATAAAAATAAATCAAATTGATTAAACCCCTTAAAAATTAAAGCCTTCACTTCATCAATAAAACAACTTAAAGGAATATATTTTTTTATATTATACTTTCTAGCACTATTTTTTTCTATTCTATCTATGAATTTTATCATAATTTTCTTTAGAACTTCAGGTTTGTAAGAGATTCCATCATTTTTATATTTCCTTTGGAGTGGTAAATTAGCCCTTAATGATAAAAACCAGTCTGACACCCAATTCCAACTGTTATTATTACTAGTATTAATTTTTACTAAGTCTCGCCCTGATTTATCGTTTTTAAGAAATACATTATCCAATCCCTCAAAAATGAATTTGATTTCACTGATTATTTGATATGGATTTTCAAAATTTTTCTCTTCTACAATTCCTCTTATTCTTTCTATCTGATACAATAGGTCATCTAAATATGAAATATTGATATGATCTATTAACATTTTTATATTGGGTAATTTAATTTCATAGCGTCGTAAACTTCTCTTATTGTGCTTCTGCAATAATCAGATGCGTTTTTAGATCCTGTTTTTAAAATATCCCAAAGGATATCTTTATTCAATAAATAAAAATTCCTTTGATTTCTAATTGGTTCTATTAGATCGTTTATCTTTTTTGCAAGCTGTTTTTTACAATCTACACAACCTATCTGAGCTTTTTCGCATCTTTCCCTCACTTCTGTAAGTTCAGATTTAAACAAAATTCCATAATAAGAAAATACATTACAAACATCAGGATGTCCGGGATCTGTTCTTTTAATTCTCTCAGGATCAGTAATCATTGAAGTGACCTTTTCATTTACACTTTTTTCATCATCTTTCAGATATATCGCATTATTGTAAGATTTACTCATCTTTCTACCATCTACCCCTAATAACTTTGGGAACTCAGCTAGCAGTGCTTCAGGTTCTGGAAATATTTCTTTATAATAAAAGTTGAACCTTCTTGCAATTTCCCTCGTCATTTCAAGATGGGGAATCTGATCTATACCAACGGGAACCTTTTTAGACTTGTAAATTAATATATCTGCTGCCATAAGTACTGGATATCCAAGATGTCCATATGTAAGCTGATCTTCAATACCAAGCTCCCTTGCCTGTTCTTTTACCGTAGGATTCCTTTCAAGCCACGAAACAGGAGTTAGCATAGAAAGCACCATATGTAAGTGAATATGTTCTGGAACTAAAGATTGTAAAATAATGGTAGACTTTTTCGGATCTATTCCACAAGCCAACCATTCTGCAAGCATCTCCTCAATATAAGCCTTTAAATCAGCTGAATTTTGCCATTTTGTAGTCAAGGCATGCCAATCAACTATGCCAAAAAAGCATTTATATTGTTCCTGCAGAACTTTCCAATTTTCTAAAACCCCTAAATAATGTCCTATGTGCAAACTCCCTGTAGGTCTCATTCCACTAAAAATCGTTTCTCTCAAAATAAAACCTCCTCTTTATCCTTTTTATCCTTCTAACTTTTTTAAAAACATTACATCTGCCGATTTAGTATGATGTCTTCTTACAATATCTACTATCTCATCAGAAAAACCTTCTGACTTTAATATATCTGATCCTAGCAAAGCATGATCGAAGTAAACTTTATCATTTTTGAAAAAGGTAAACCTCAAAGATCTTAAAATTCTTTTAATTAGCGATGGCCTTTCAAACCTTTTACCAATGTCATGAAAAATTATAACTCTTTTCTGCACATAAATTAATTTATCATCATCAGTATCAGGTTTATAATCCCTTAACAAGAGAAAAGAATGAATCCTATCTTCCCTTGGCATAGAAAAGAATAAATCTCTTTCTTTCTTATTCAATTCACTTAACAGGATACCATAAGATGGCTCTTTGAACGAATAAAGAACTGTATAAAAAAATCTTCTAATATCAAGAAGAAACTTTTTCAAACTTATGCAAAAACCATTAAATTAAATATAAATTGTACAATCGGTATTAAAATTTTTGCTCCACCAAGCAGAAGGAATATTATAAGAACAAATTGACCATAATATTCATACATTTCAATCGTTCGCCTTATTTCGTATGGGAAAAATTTTCTAAAAACTGTATAACCATCTAGAGGTGGAATAGGTATCAAATTAAAAACTCCTAAACTAATATTTAAAAAAATAAGCAATTGAAAAAAGGCCACAAGAGGATCATATACCGAAATAAACTGATAAAAACCAATTAAAATCCGTGCAGCAATTAAAGCCAGACCAAAGTTAGCTAAAGAACCAGCCAGAGCAGTCATTTCCATTGCACCCTTTTTTCTCGATAAAATATTATAATTAACAGGAACAGGCTTAGCCCAACCAAATCTTATAAGTAAAAGCGCTATAAAGCCCAATGGATCTATATGAGCTACAGGATTAAGTGTCAACCTACCATTTATTTTTGGAGTGTAATCACCATATTTGTATGCTACATAAGCGTGCGCAAATTCATGTATAGTTAGAGCTATTATTACTGCAGGTATAGCTAAAATTATCCCAACAATATCAAACATAAATCACCTCAACCCTTTTTATTTATGAAATCATTAACGAAATTAACTTCATCCTCATATGTGCTAATATGACCAAGAAATCTTTCTTTCTTTAAATTTTTTAGTATTTCTCCAATTAGAGCCGGTTTAATATCACCCCTATTTGAAAGCTCTTCTCCTTTAGTTATTGGTTTGAAAATATCTTTATTCTTTTCAAACCATGAAATATAATCACTTAATGGCTTTTCTTCCAAAATTTTTAAAAAGCAAAAAATTTCATTAGGAATTTGTTCTAATGCTTCAAATAGCTCAAAATCTTTCATAATATTCATACTCTTTCTTCTTGAAAATTTAATTAAAAAATTCTTAATTTTTTCGATATATAGAACTTCTTTTTTAGTAAACCTCCATTTTCTTCTAAAAAATCTGTCTTCAGATTTAAGTATATTATATATTATTGGTAAAATGCATAAAAACCACCATTCTTTCAAATTACATCCATAACCTTCAGTTTTAAGACATAAAAAATATTCTTTCAATTTAGCTAAGTTAAAACTAAAGAGAATTTTAGGATGAATTAATTTAAAAACGTTTAATTCTTTCATTCGCATTATGATTAACTCTGGAGAACAATCTAGCGAAAACAATAATTTTAATTCTTCTTTTAAAACGTCAAAAGATATTACGTTAAATAGTTTTAATTCCATAGCATTTTTAATAAGTTCTTCATCCGCCTTATCGATTTTAAATCCAAGTTGAAATTCGAATCTAATTGCTCTTATAACTCTAGTCGGATCTTCCACATAGCTAAGTGGATGTAAGACTCTAATTCTTTTTATTTTTAAATCTTCATATCCCCCGAAGAAGTCAATCATTTTACCATAAGAATCACCATTTAGAGAAACAGCAAGGGTATTAATAGAGAAATCTCTCCTATATAAATCATTGTGTAGATCTGAGTATTCAACTAATGGTTTTGCAGCTGGAAAATTGTAAAATTCTGTTCTTGCAGAAGCAAAATCAAGTTTTATATCTTTATCCTTAATAGTTGCAGTTTTAAATTTTTCATAAGAAAAAAATTTTCCATTAATATATTTATTAACTTCTTCTGCAAGTTTTGTAGCATCCCCTTCGACCACTATATCCATATCGTTAGAACGAATATTCAACAATAAATCCCTTACACATCCTCCAACTAAAAAAGATTTTAAAGAAAGTTTATCAGAAACATCAGAAATAATCTTTAAACAATCCTTTACCTTCTGATCTAATCTTGTATTTAAATCCAAGATAACCCTTTTAGTTGAAAATTCTTTAGTCTTTTTTACATTTAAGCCATGCCAAACTCTTAAAATATCTGTCCTTGTTATTAATCCAATTAATTTACCTTTATCATTAACCACAGGAAGTCTTCCTATTTCCTTTTCAATCATTAGCTTCTGTGCTTCATCAAGAGAAGCATCCTGGTTTATTGTTATTACATTTCTTGACATTATCCTTTGTACTTCAATCTGTCCCAATTTATGTTGTGTAGCCTTATCTATATCTTTTCTTGAAAGAACTCCTACTATCTCATCTCCCTTTAAAATTGGAACACCAGAATGGCCATATCTTAATAAGATCTTTCTAGCTTCTTCAACAGAAGTCTCAGGAGAAAGTACCCTTACAGGAGAAGTCATTACATCTTTAACTCTTACCTTTGGCTTACATTCCTTTTGAATAGCGATGCGCAGTTTTTCTAAAAATTCGACAAATGATTCTTTGAGCCTAAAGGTAGCAGCTGCTGCCTCGTTGTGTCCGCCGCCACCAAATCTCTCTAAAACTTTTCTGACATTTAAATAATCTCCCAATCCTCTTGCTATTATATGGATTGTATCTTTAACTTTTAAAACTGCAAATACGTTCTCACATTCTATTAAATCTCTAAGTTTGTGAACTACAAGAGCTGCATCTTCAACTTCTGTATCTAATTCAGCATACGTTAAAACGTATTCAACACCATTATAAAATTCTTTTGAGCTATTATCCAAAAAGAATTCAAGCAATTGTCTTTGAGAAGGATTCATTCCTGATTCCAAAAATCTAGATACCACCATTAAATTTGCTCCATTTTGTATTAAATCAGCAACTGCATTTGCATCTCTATAAGTTGTAGAAGTATATAATAGTCTCCCTGTATCCTCATAAATGCCTAAGAGCATTAACGTAGCCTCTATCTCGGAATATTTAACCCCCATTTTTTTTATCTCTTCCCAAACCAAAGTTACAGTCGAACCCACACTAGTGTCAGGATATCTCATAATTTTAAAATTAGGGGGAAAATAACCTAAAGAGTGATGATCAAAAATATACACTTCAAGTTCCCTATCCTTCGGCAAAGAACCAAAAAAAGACCCAATTCGTTGTGGACTTGAGGTATCAGCAAAAACCAAAAAATCAATTTCTTCAAAAGAGATATCATCATACTTAACAAAAGGAAAAATATATTCATACAAGTGCAAAAAAGCTTCAACTTGAAATTCAACTCTTTCTGGCATTACAACCTTTGCATTAAAGATCTTTTGTAATATAAAAGCAGAAGCAATTCCATCAAAATCAGAATTGTTATGAGTGAAAATAAGTCCTTTTTTCATAAAATTCTTGAATCCAAAATCAACTTTCTTTTAGGACAAGCAACATCTTTAATATTTATCAAACTAATCAAATCAAAATCCTTTGAGCATAGATTTTCCCTTCCATAAACGTACGCAAGAACATCACCCTTCTCGACCTTATCCCCAATGGAAACCATAATAGACATTCCTCCATCTAAATTATCAGATAAATAATGTCCTAACCAGCCAATTTTTTTTACATTCATGCTTTGGACATAACCTGATTTGATTGATAAAATCTCAGTTTTTTCAAGCCCATCAAGAAGACGATCAGGTTTTTCAACATACTTTGGATCTCCACCCTGATTTTTTATCCATTCAATAGCTTTTGGAATCACTTTATCTTCATTAAATAAATTTTGATAAATTTTTGAAATTTTATCTTCATCAAACAAATTATGATAAGCTTTATAAGAATTAGCAAATATGTTATAAATAAGATTATCAAGAGAGGATGGCTTTCTGTTATGTAAAAAACTTAAAGCTTCCCACAACTCTAATCTATTTCCCACACATTTAGCTAATGGTTGATTCATATCTGAAATTATATAAGAGACCTTTTTATTAAATTTTTTCATAATAGCGCAAATATCCTCTGCAAATGCTTTAGAAGCGTTAAAATCTGAAAACAATGAACCTTCTCCGGATTTGATATCAAAAATAATAAAATTGGATCCAACAGCTAACTTTTTGCTTGCTATACTGCTCAGAATTAGCTGGCTTGATTCTACTGTAGAAGTATGATTTCTAATCCTATAAAAAATACCTTCAACAGGAGCAATCTCATCAGTTTGAGAAATAAGTCCTATACCAATTTTTTCAACCTGTTTGACGAAATCCGACATAGAAAGTTTTACATTATACCCAGGGATCAGCTCTATCTTTTCTATTGTGCCCCCAGTATATCCAAGTCTTCTTCCAGCCATCTTCGGAACAAGAAAACCATATGCAGAAAGAACTGGTAAAAGTGCTATAGTGGTTTTGTCGCCCACTCCCCCCGTACTATGCTTGTCCACGCTCATCGACCCCTTCCAGGACAACACATGTCCAGAATTCGCAAGTTCTTGGGTTAAGTATAATACTTCTTCATTGCTTAAACCATTTATAAAGCAAGCCATAAGAAAGGCTGAAATCTGCGAGTCATCAACTAATCTATCTTTTACTGATCTAACAAAAAAAGCAATATCATCTTTTGAAAGAGCCAATTTATCTCTTTTTGTAGAAATAATTTTTAAAATGTCATTGATTGGCATTTACGTTATTTCCGTTATTAGGCAAAAATCCCCATATATGAGAATCATCCTTTAGACTTGCGTAAAAAAGAGTATTTTTCGGAATCTCCACATCCCGACCAGGCACAAAAAACCCAGTTATTAAACCAACAGGTCCAAGTATTACTAATCCAGCAGCAGATACTCCAACTGTTAATGGCAAACTTTTATTTTTCTCAATAGCTTCTTTAGAAATAACCAGAGGCCTATTTATTCCATCTGCACAAGTAACAAATCTAAATTCCACTTGTAGTTTCCCATCACCACCAAGATAATGCTTCGCCCTTTCTGCTTCCACTACTCTTAATTCCCCGTAAGAACCCTTGGGTATGATTATTGCACCTTTCTCAGTCACAGTTTCATCAACAGCCAAGGGTATGATATCTCCTGCTACGCTATCTTTACTACTTATTGTTTTTAATATTCTAAATCTTATAAGTTTTCCAGCGTCAACAGAAACGTTAACCTGCTTTACATTACCACTTAATAAAGTTTTGTTTAATCTATCTAATCTATCAGTTAAACTATAAGAATCATAACTAGTGCCATAAACCTTCTTCTCCAATTTAGAAATCCTATCAAGAATAGGACCTGAACTTACTTCATTAGAGTAGGAATATTCAAGAGCATTCATATCTAACGCAATACCAGCTCTCTTATCCGTAGATTCAAAAACTGCATCGTAAATTCTGTTTACCCTATCATCCAGAGAGTCTGAGTAATCCCTTTGTCCCCAAATTGTATACTCCAAATTTGATACTCTATCAGTAAGAGAACCACTAGCAATAGAACCATATAAAGCGACTTCTATCTGGGTTATTTTATCTGGCATACTTGTGTTTTGCCCAAAAGCAAAATTTACATTAAAAATAAGTAAAACAAACGAAACTAAACTAAGAAAGCAAATTCTTTTTAAGTATTTCTCGAATATGAGTATGCTTAACCCCACTGTTCAGCTCCTCTCTAAGGAAATTATTTACCACTTTAATATAAGTACCTCTCATACCAAGCGAGTGGACATCTATAACTCCTGCGCTCTCAATCTTTTTAAGAGCGTTAACTATCACAGACCTTGTAATACCTGAATTTTTTGCAATTTTGCTTGTAACTAGAACACCTTCATTTTGATCGCCCAATTCAGACATAACCGATTCAACAGCTTCTCTTTCAGATAAAGAAAGCGAAGCAAGCGCAACTTGAACAGTTGTCCTTTTCCTTATTGCTTCCTCCCTTTCTTTGCTTGAAAGTCTAATTTTCTCCATTCCTATTACTGCAGAAGCATGTTCGAGAATAATAATATCCTCAGTAGAGAATTCCTTTACAAATCTCGAAGCAAGCAAAGTTCCCAATCTTTCGGTATGAGATATAACAGGTATCCAGGTATAAAATTTATTGCAATATACACACGATACTCCATTGAGAAAGATACAATCACTCCCCTTTTGTGGTTGATTTATTACTGGCTCAGAAGAAAGAAGCATTTTAGAATTTAGATACTCTGGTATTCTATTAGCTTTAATAATAAGCTCATCTCTTGCCTGACATTCAAAACCAGAAAGAATTGCATATCCAGATAAGCTTCCATTTTTACTAACTATATAAATAGAACTTTCAAGCATTTCAGATAAAAAGGCTGCAATAGTAAAAAAATCAATTGACTTTGAAGTATTTAGAAAATACCCAAATTTTCTAATCTTAAACAAAAGCTCTTCCAGGATATTCACCCCCTTTTTATTTTATTTTTCAAACTATTCTAAATATTTTAGTTAAATTGTATAACAATTTTAATTATTTTAAAAGATACCTAAGTTCTTTATTTTTTCTAATAAAGATATGTTAGTAAGGTCCCAATGAAGTGGAGTAATAGATACATACTTTCTTTTTATTGCATTTATGTCGGAATCGATATCTGAACTAGTTTCGTCTGGAACTCCATAAAGCCAATAATATTTCTCACCTTTCGGGTCTACTCTTGTTTCAATTAAATTTTTGTAATTCCTTAGCTGTAAACTAACAAGTTTAAACCCTTTTATTTCCTCTTCTAAACAGTCAGGTACATTTACATTAAATATTACGCCGGGCTCGAGAATCTTTTCAACTGAGCTTATAAATCTTGAAGTCAAATTTGCAGAAAGGGTGAAATCAATCTTCTTTTCGAAGCTAACGTTCGAAACAGCTATAGAAGGAATTCCCAAAAAGGCTCCTTCCATTGCGGCAGCCACAGTCCCAGAATAAAGAACATCTGTCCCAAGATTAGCCCCTCTGTTTATACCAGAGATTAACAGATCTGGTCTTTTTGATAAAAGGACATATACCCCCAACTTTACACAATCACTCGGTGTTCCATTGGTTTCCCAAGCTTTTTTTGCACCATATATCTCAACCTCTTTAGCTCTAAGGGGTTTGTGGAGAGTAAGTGAATGACTTGTAGCAGATCTCTCTCTATCTGGTGCAACTATATAAATTTCATGCTCTTTAGACAAAACTTTTGAAAGATCTCGGATACCATAAGAGTGAATACCATCATCATTTGTAAGTAAAATTACCACAAGCCAACCCTTCTTAAAAAAGAGTCTTTATTTCGCCAATTTTTCTCTATACTAACAAAAAGCTTCAACGTGCATTTTTTACCAAAAAATTTTTCAAGTTCTAATCTTGAAGCTATACCAATGTTTTTAATCATAGAACCCTTGTGACCAATTAAAATTGGTTTGTGAGATTCCTTTTCAACAATAATATTAGCCTCAATTAGAATGAAATCCTGTTTGTCAACAAATTTTTCAATTAATACAAACACACCATGAGGAACTTCTTGTCTTAGTAAATTAAGTATCTTTTCTCTAATTATCTCAGATGCAAACATCTCCTTTGACATATCAGTTTTCATCTCTTTTGGATACCACATGGGTCCTTCTTTCAAATCATGAATAATAGCATCTTTAAGTTCACCAATACCACTAAAATTTTTAGTAGAAGTATAAAAAATTCGATCGTAAAAGTTTTTTATAGATTCTTCTATTTTCAAGTCAGAAACATTAAACAAATCTATCTTATTTACAACCAAATATCTAGGTCTTTTATCTGATATCCTCTTTTGAATCTCAATATCAAATTCATCAAATGCCAATTTTGGGTTTATCACATGTAATATTATCTCAAAGGAATCAAGTGAATCAAAAGCTTTCTTATTCAACCTTTCATGAAGTAAATTTTTTGAACTATGGATGCCCGGAGAATCTACGTAAATTATCTGATATTCATCAGAACTCTCTACATAAGAAGTCCTAAACCTTGTAGTTTGTGGTTTATCAGAAACAATTCCAACCTTTTCTCCAACTAAACAATTAATTAGAGAGGTTTTACCTACGTTTGTTTTGCCAAGGAATATTACAAAACCGCTTTTCATTTAATTTCTCAACGATGTAATTGGTGCAGGAATCATGCCACCACGCTCAATAAGTTTTGATTTTTTGACATTTTTTACTGGCAAAATTGGGGAATAACCCAATAAACCTCCAAAATAAGCCATATCTCCTGCTTTCTTGTTTGGAACAGGAATAATC
Organism: Thermodesulfobium sp.; assembly: GCF_053498235.1. Taxonomy (NCBI): domain Bacteria; kingdom Pseudomonadati; phylum Thermodesulfobiota; class Thermodesulfobiia; order Thermodesulfobiales; family Thermodesulfobiaceae; genus Thermodesulfobium; species Thermodesulfobium sp. The sequence goes on along the minus strand of NZ_JBRCUV010000054.1, from coordinate 2,401 downwards.
CTAACTCCCGTAGTCTTATTTGTAAAAACTCCTATAGAAAGCTCATCCAATATTATTGAAGACAATGTATCCACGCTAGTTGTACCAGGAACAGCAATCATATCAAGTCCCACAGAGCACACAGCAGTCATAGCTTCCAGCTTTTCTATACACAAAGAACCATTTTTAACAGCGCTAATCATTCCCAAATCCTCGCTAACAGGTATAAAAGCACCACTGAGACCTCCCACCCTAGAGGATGCCATAGTTCCACCCTTTTTAACTGCATCAGTTAAAAGAGCAAGGGCACCTGTAGTACCAGGATATCCCACGCATGGTACACCAATAGCCTCCAAGACTCCCGCAACACTATCGTTTTCTCTGGGAGTTGGCGCAAGAGATAGGTCCACCGAACCAAATCTGATACCTAAAATTTTTGCCGCCTTCCTCCCAACCAATTCTCCCAATCTCGTTATTTTAAAAGATGCCCTCTTTATATGATCAGCTAACTCTAAAATATCGCTATCCTTATTTCTTTCAATAACATTTTTAATTACACCTGGACCAGAAATACCAACGTTTATAGAATGATCAATCTCACCTATACCATGAAAGGCACCTGCCATAAATGGATTGTCGTTAACAGCATTTGCAAATACTACAAATTTTGCACAACCTACACCATCACTTTCTCGTGTTGCTATCGAAGTTTCCCTAAGCATGGTAGCAATTTCCTTGATTGATGAGACATTGATACCATATTTACTATTACCAGCTTCGCATGAAGAACAGATTCGCTCCGTAGATGACAAAATCTCTGGAAGAGCAGAGAAAAGAGCCCTATCCTGAGGTGACATCCCCTTTGTTATAAAGGCAGAAAAGCCACCCAAAAAGTCAATATTTATATCTTTCAAGGTTTGATCTAACTTTTTTGCAAACTCAACGTAAAATTTTGGTTCAAATCTTGGGAAGGCTACAGTAATTGGAGTTATGCTGATTCTTTTGTTTACAATGCTCACGCCTAATTCTTCTTCTATTTCCTTTGCGGCATCTATAAATCTTTTCCCCAGACCAGATAAAAAATCACACAGTTGATCAATAGATTTTGAATTTAACTTTGGATTTAACAAACTTATGCCCATGGTTAATGTTCTAATATCAAGCATTTGATCGTAGAGCATTTCAGATGTTTCTAAAATTTCATCAATACTCAAATTAGAATTTAACATTGTCTATACCCTGTGCATAGAATAAAACAAATCTTCATGATGCAAGTCTATTCTCACATTAATTTCTTTTGAAACAACCTCAAACTCTTTTCTTAAATCAGATATAGATATCTTTGACTTAGACATGTCCACTAACATAGTCATCGTAAAAATCTTTGTATCAAGAACCTTTTGAGTAACGTCTTCAATATTTATGTTGTTTTCAAATAAGACTTTTGAAATATTATAAACGATCCCCACTTTATCTTCACCAATAACTAATATCACTACTCTTTTTTTCATCAAATTGAGTTCCTTATTATCTTTTTAGGTAGTGGTGAAGAATCGCTTAAAATAATCGCCCTTTCTTTCAAGTGAGTTCTAAGATATTTTGGAAGAGAAAAACAATGCATATGGGTTTCTTTGTCATAAAACTTTGTTTCAATATTCCTACTGGTTAAAATTTTATCAATATTTTCAAAATCATCAAATGGGCTAAAATAATCTGATGCCCAAACAAAACCCCATGTCTCATCAAATGATTGAACATGAGCGCTGTAAGAATTTACAATTTTAAAAACTTCTTTAGCCGTGTGGTTTACCGCTATATGAGCATTGTCAAAGAACGGAGTAACTGAAGCAGCTTGATATACTAGAATTCCTTTCTCAGAAAGTTTATTCTTTAAAACAGCCATAAACTCCTTTGTAAAAAGAAATTTTGCAGGATTATCGTCCAGTGGATCTGTTAAGTCTACTATAATCACATCGTAATATTTATTTTTCTTAAGATTAAGCATAAAATTTTTTGCATCTTGGATAACGAGATTCGTTCTTGGATCTTCAAAAGAATCTCTACACCATTCATATAAATATTTTTTACTAATCTCAACTACAAGATCGTCTAGTTCAATCATATCAACCTTTATAACGCTAGGATGCTTTAATACCTCTCTTAAAGTAGCACCCTCACCACCACCCAGGATGGCTACTCTTTTTGGTTCTGGATGTATTACCATAGCAGGATGAACTAACGCTTCATGATAAACAAACTCATCAATTTGAGCACTTTGAACTTTGTCATCTAAAATCAAAATTTTACCATATATAGGACTTTTTACTATAAAAACCTTTTGAAATTTGGATCTACCACAAAATATCACATCGTCAATACATATTGTATGAAAATCATTCTTTACAATTCCATTTATAATAAA
>NZ_JBRCUV010000053.1:0-5641 GCF_053498235.1 Thermodesulfobium sp. | reverse complement strand
TTTATTTTAAAATAAAATATTCCAATAGTAAAAAAACTTTTATATATTACAAATATTTGTTAAAATTAAACTAAAATACTTTAATAAATCTATTGAAAAATAGGAGATAATTATGACAGACTATGAAATTTCAAAAAATGCAAATTTAAAAAAAATTTTTGATATTGCAAAAAAATATGAAATACCTACTGAATCGCTAAAGCCATTTGGCGATTATGTGTCAAAAGTTGATTATAGACTTTTGTATGAGTCAAAAAGTAATTTCGGTAAACTTATATTCGTTACAGGAATAACCCCTACCCCTTATGGTGAAGGTAAGACTACTACAGCTATTGGGTTGGTAGATGCCCTAAATAGATTAGGTTACAGATCTCTTGCTTCATTAAGGCAGCCATCTTTAGGTCCTATTTTTGGAATAAAAGGAGGAGCTACTGGAGGCGGGTATGCTCAGGTAGTGCCGATGGATGAAATAAATCTTCTTTTTACGGGTGATTTTCCTGCAATTGAATATGCTAATAATCTTCTTGCATCTCTTATTGATAATCATATTTATCATGGAAATCAGTTAGGCATCGATTCAAGAAAGATCAAGTTTAGAAGAGCTATGGATATGAATGATAGGTCGCTTAGAAGTATAGTTATTGGTTTGGGCGGGAGTGCTAATGGCTTTCCGCGGGAAGCAGGATTTGATATTACTGCAGCTTCTGAAGTTATGGCTATATTAGGACTATCGCTTAATATAAATGATTTAAAGAAGAAGCTAGGAAATATATTAGTTGGCTTTTCCTATGACAAGAAACCAATATACGCTAAAGATCTTTTGGCTGAAGGTGCTATGGCAGCTATACTCAGAAATGCAATTAACCCCAATTTAGTTCAGACACTTGAAAACAATCTTGTTTTTGTACATGGTGGACCATTTGCAAACATAGCTCATGGTACCTCTTCGATTTTATCAATAAAACTTGCCCTGAAATATTCTGATTATGCAGTAGTAGAAGGAGGATTTGCAACTGATTTAGGCGGAGAGAAATTCTTGGATATCATTGCTAGACTTGGAGAATTTAAGATATGTGCAGTGGTGATAGTAGCTACTACCAGAGCACTTAAATATCATGGAGGTTTGAAGTTAAATTATATTGAGGATGGCAATAAGAATCTTATTAGAGGATTGCAAAATCTTGAAAAACATATTGAAAATATGCAAACCTTTGGATTGAAGGTGGTAGTTGCTTTAAATAAATTTAGTGATGATACAGATGAAGAAATCAAAATTGTAAGAAATTTTGTAGAATCTATGGGGGTAGGGTTTGCGCTTTCTGATGTCTGGGCGAATGGTGGAAAGGGTGGAGAGGAACTTGCGAAAAAAATTATTGAGATTGAAGAAGAGAGAATTCCAAGATTTATATATAAATTAGAGCAATCTCCAAAAGAAAAGATCGAAAAAATTGCAAAGACTATATATGGTGCAAGTTCTGTAGAATACTCTCAGGAGGCAGAAGCTGATCTGAAAGATGTATCGTTAGTAGATATGGAAAACTCTTTTGTTTGTATTGCAAAAACTCCATTGTCTTTGTCTGCAGATCCAAAATTGATTGGTAGACCTGAGGATTTTAAAATTACGGTTAGAGAGGTTCGGATATCACATGGAGCTAATTTTATTGTGCCAGTACTTGGTAAAATAATGACGATGCCAGGCCTTCCGAAAGTGCCTCAAGCAGTTAAGTTTGATATACTTGAAAGCGGAGAAATTCAAGGAATTTAATAATAATTTTATGAAACTCTAAATAGTTATTGGTTATAAAAGATCTACGCTTTCAAAACTTTCTTCGACGCCTTCTCTTCTCTTTATGCTCTTTTTTGTAAACGATATGATTACAGCGATGATACATATTACTAGGAGACTAATCATTACAAATGAAAAGCTATTCATAAATGCTATTTTATAAATTGTGAAAGGAGCCTTTGATTCTATAAAATACCCATGTTGAGCAAGAGTATTTAATTTTAAAGTTGTAAATATCATACTTGATATATCTACACCAAATATAAGACCAACTGCTCTCATCATATTTAATATTCCACCTGCAACTCCAAGTTTGTCTTCAGGAGCAGAAAGCATTATTGTACTATTATTAGGTGGGGTGAAAATTCCCATTCCTAATCCCAGTATTATAAATATGATTGTGAGAAAATAAATATTAATGTTGTCGTTTAAAAAGGACAAGAAAAAGGTTGCTGTTGCACATATAATCATTCCAAGAGTGGTCATAAATCTCGAGCCAATTTTGTCAGATATAGCTCCTGCAAATGGAGCAATTAGTGCCATAGCAAGGGGGATAGGCGTTAAAATAGATCCAACAACTTCAGCATCGTAGTGCATTATATCTTCAAGATAAAATGGCATTAGAAAAAGAACTGCAAAAAGTACATAATATGACAAAAAACCCGTAATATTTCCTGTTGAAAAGTCCCAATTTTTAAAAATCCTCAAGTCTATCATGGGGTTATTAGTTTTTAATTCTCTTATTATAAATAGTGGGAATATTATAAGAGAAGCTAAAAAACAAAGAATAATTAAAGATGATGTCCAACCTACTTTTGCTCCTTGGTCAATTGCCAATACAAGAAATCCTAATCCTGTAGCACATAAAATAACTCCAAGAAAATCAATTTCGGTATCCTTTTTAAGATTATGTTTGCTGGCCGGTAATATAAATAATGCCATTAAAGTGCCAATAATACCTATTGGTACATTAATGTAAAAAACTAATCTCCAGTTTAAAAGGGAAATAAGTATACCGCTGACAAATGGACCTATAGACATTGCTATTGCTTGGACTGCTCCCTGTATTCCTATAGCTCTTCCTAATTCACTTTTAGGAAAGGATTGTGTAATAATTGCAACCGAATTTGCTTGGAGCATGCCTGCACCTATTGCTTGAAGAACTCGAGAAAATATTAAAAAATAGGCATTTGGTGAAATGCCACAAAGTGCAGAACCAATTGTAAATATAATGAATCCAATATTATACATTCTGGTTCTTCCAAACATATCGGCGAGTCTTCCAAAAAAAGGAAGAAAAACCGTTAAAGTCAGCATATAACCCATTACAACCCATTCAACCATTGACATTGGCACATCGAATCTATTTTCTATTGTTGGTGTTGCAACATTTACGATGCTTACATCTAAGGCAGACATTGTTGCTCCTATTAGAACAGTTAATAAGATAAACCATTTCCATTTTGGATTTGAAGAGAAATATGGATGGGGGAACACCATTTTTTTGGCCATATGATAGTCTCCTCTAATATTTTGTAATTCAACATTAGTATAGTAATGAGTTTATAAAAAAATATTTAATTTAAGTTTAAAGTTCGATTAATTTATTATTAGAAGTTGGTCAAATTCAAGTTTCAATAAATTTTATAATAATCTGAATCGAATACTGGTTTTTCATTTTTTCTAATTTCAATATAGTTTGACATAGTAAAGAATGCAATGGAAAGTAGAATCCATGATATAAACATTCCAATAAATCCTAAGGCTAAAATTGTTAATATTGCACTCCAAAACATTACGTCTCCTGCTGTTTTAAAAAGTTCGTTGTCTGTAAATGAAGCAATTGAAACTAAGCTCTTTCGAAAAAATACCGCAGAGGCAATTGTAAACGAATAAAAAATTATAAGGCTTAAAAATATATTTGCTCCAAAGTTCCAATGTCCTGAAAATACTGAGGCAAATGTATATAGTCCAAGGAAAAGAGAGATTACAGTTCCTAAAATTCCAATTAGAAAAGATTTTATAATATTTGAATATATTTCACCCTCATTCAAGAGTTTAGAAATATTGTGTATTGATATGATAAACATTATTACACCAATTATAAAGAAAATATAACCAATACCTGGGATTAGAGCAAATGCAATTAAGCCAGAACCTACTCCACCAAGAATCTTTTCTTTATAGAAATTTAACATTTTTGACTCCTTAAAATTTTTAAAAAGATTGTAAAATATGTTTCAATATTTTTATTATATATTGTGTTATATATTTTCAGATCGGGGGTTCTTATGAGGTTTTATAGAAGAATAGAAGAAGTTCAGGTTTTTGATAAACCTGGTAAATATATTTTGTACTGGATGCAAGGAGCTTTTAGGACAAGATACAATCACAGTCTTGAGTTTGCTAAGTATTTATCCAATGAACATTTACTTCCTCTTATGGTTTTAGTTATAGTTGATTTTTCTTATCCTGAAGGAAATTTTAGAAGTTTCAAATTTTTTCTTGAGGGTTTGAAAGACGTTTACGATGAATTAATATGCCAACAAATCGGAATAAATATAGTAATTGGAAGATTTCAAGATGTTTTGAGACCCTATATTGATAATTCAAAGATAATGGTTACTGACAAGTCTTATCTACCTACTTTGAAAAATATTAAAAATGCTATTTATGATGAAAATAAGATTACAGTTTATCAGGTTGATACCAATTTAATTTTGCCAGTAAGTATAGCTAGTCCAAAAAAAGAATATTCTGCACATACTATTAGGCCAAAAATTTTAAAACATCTTGAAGAATATTTAAATGATTTTGAAGAGGTCAGATATAAGAATAAGTTTTTAAATTCAAAGACTGAGATTAATTTAGCTAAAATAGAAAATGAATTAAAAAAACAAAATTTAATATTTGTTCCGTCAGCGCCATATATAGGTGGTTATAAAGATGCTAAGAAAAAACTTTATAATTTTATTATTAATGAAAAATTTGAAAATTATGCAAAAAGAAATAATCATCTAAATATGAACGTTGAGAGTGATCTAAGTCCTTATTTGCACTTCGGTAATATTAGCCCAATTGAGGTCTTAAATGAGTTAAAAAAAGTGAAAGGAAATGTTGAAAATTATTATTCGTTTCAAGAAGAATTGGTAATTAGGAGAGAACTAGCTCATAACTTTACTTATTACTCGAATGATTTGACAAATTTAGAAAATTTATTGCCATCTTGGGCTATTAAGACATTGTATGATCATAAAGAGGATAAAAGAGAATACGTTTATTCTTTAGAAGAATTTGAAGACGGCAAAACTCATGACGAAATTTGGAATGCGGCTCAGCGCGAGCTGAAAAATAGAGGCAAGATCCATAGTTATATAAGAATGTATTGGGGGAAAAAAATAATCGAGTGGTCAAAGAGTATTGAGGAAGCTTATAAAAATATGACTTATCTAAACAACAAATATGCTATTGATGGCAGAGATCCAAATAGTTATGCTGGCATACTCTGGTGTTTTGGTTTACACGATAGAGCTTTTAAAGAGAGAGAAATTTTTGGTAAGGTTAGGTGGATGTCAGAGAAATCTTTGATTAGAAAATTTGATTTAAATAAATATATAAAAAATTAAAAATAGATATTATAATATTTATTAGTTAATCAAATTTAATACTTAATACTTTTATGGAGGTTGCTATGATAGATATTTCTTCATACAATGCTGTTATTGAGCTTTCTCTTAAATGGGAAGCGTACAATATTTTACATGAAGATAGATATTTTATTTCTAAATTGAATCTTTGGAGAGACATTTTTCCTAAAGATTTTTATGAAAAATTAATAAATTCTAATATTGGTTC
>NZ_JBRCUV010000052.1:0-7705 GCF_053498235.1 Thermodesulfobium sp. | reverse complement strand
GGGTATAACTGATTCTATCAGCTGGTAGTATTGCAATCCCCCCATAGTACCCCGAGCATCTCATAGTAACACGAGCATCCTGCTCGTGGACAGTTTTTTGCTTTTACAGTTACCAAGCAGAATATTTGGTCTACTATGCAGCGCGTGTAACTCTCAGAAATATTCTTATTACAATAGACTTTCGAGTTTCACATTATCATAAGATCTAAAAGTATCTTTTAAGTATTGCATATACATACCATTTTATATATTTTGGAAGCCATCTAAAGAGCTTGAAGTTAGATTTGCCATCAGTTCTATCTTTCCAGGTAGAAGGAACTTCAGTTATCTTTCCACCGTTCAAGAATGTCTTTACGGTAATCTCCATACCTATCTCAAAGCCGCCAGTGCTCTCTATATTTATCCTTTTCAGAGCATTTCTACTGTACATCTTGAAGCTATTTGTCACGTCGTGGGTAGGAATACCTGTAAGATAGTGCAGGCTAATGCCTGCCAATCTAGAAAGAAGTCCTTTAATTATTGGACCGCCTATCTGGGAGCCGCCTTTCATATACCTTGAGCCACAGACTACGTCATATCCATCTTTTATCAAGTCAAACATCTTACTAGCTACAGACAAATCATCAGATAGATCTGCCATTACTACCAGAACAGCGTCTTCAGTGGACTCCTCTATGCCAGTCTTTATAGCGTTTAGGGCACCTGTGCCGTATTTGTTTTTCAGGAGTGATACTTTATAATCTCTTAGATTAACTCCTTTTAGAGCTTTTAGCGTTGTGTCCTCTTCAAAGTCATAGACAACGTAAACTTTGTTGTATACGTTTACTTTCTCCTTTAGTTCATAGAGAGTCTTTAATATGTTATTCCCTTCGTTGTAAACAGGGATTACTATTCCAAGGGTTAAGTCTTTACTCAATCAGATCTTACCAAGCTCAATTTGTTTTTGTATCCAGGGGATTATCTCGTCTAAGGCATCCTCTAGGGTTACCTTTGCCTCAAAGCCTAGAAGCCTCTTTGCCTTTGAGACGTCAGGAGACCTCTTCTGAACGTCATAGGGAAAGGGTTCATCAGATACATATCTAAAGGGTTTTGAGTCGCCGTGAACCTTTTTCCAGATAATCTGGGCTAATTCAAGCACGGTATGCGCTTTAGAGGTAGATATGTTAAAGTCCTCATTTATAGCGTTTTCATTTTCAATGCAATATCTAATACCCCTTGCAAGGTCTCCCCCATACGTGTAATGTCTTAGCTGATTCCCACTGCCCAGTATATGAAGAGGATCCTGACCTTTCAAAACCTTTTGAACCAGATCAGGGACTACGTGGCTCATTGCCAATTTAACATTGCCAGACATGATGCTCTCATCAGATAGGGCACGTCTTTCTCCTATTCCAATGCAGTTAAAGGGTCGGATTATAGTATATGGCAGTCTGTACTGCTCCCATGCACCTTGAGCAAAGTATTCGCAGGCAAGCTTCTGAAAGCCATATGTGGAAGATGGTGGTGGACATCTTCTCTCTTCTCCTTCAGGGGTAGGAAAAACGCTTGTATTTTCGAACACCATTGATGAAGAGAGAACGTTTATCTTCTTTAATTTCTTGTTTTTAAATGCCCAGATAGCAGCGTCAAAGGTAGAGGCTATTATCCTCTCGTTCTCAGCTAAGAGGTCATAGGCAAACTTGTGGAAGTAGGATATACCCCCTATCATAGCAGCACCAGCCACTACCTGATCGCAGTCAGAGATTAGATCCTTCAAAAGAGCTGTATCCTTTACATCACCCTTTATAAACGTATATCTTGGGTTGTTATCATAACTCTTTGACAGTTCTCCGTACTTTGAGAAGTTATCTATCCCAACCACCTCATGGCCGTTATTTAACAACTCCTCTACAAGATAACCCCCTACGAATCCAGCAGATCCAGTTACAAATATCTTCATTACCCTTGCCTCCTTGTAGTATTTTTGTGAATAGTATATGATTTATCACTATTCTCTCATATTCCAAACATCTATTACTGTCTTGTCACTAGGAATATTTAGACTAGCGTATCTTTTATGCGGACAGCCGATGAATATGATATCGCAATTCTTGATAAGATCCTCCTCAGTCACAAATCTATTATCCTTTATGTAAGGGTCAGAGCAAAGAAGCGTGCAGTTTTCAAATTCAAGTATATGCTTTAGCTTATATGCAAGAGACTCCCTCTTGTCATCACTATCTGGCTTAAAGGCCATGCCAAGAATACCCACTACCTTGTTCTCAAGAGATAACCTTTGCTTTAGTTGCTCGACCAGAAAATACGGCAGTCCTTCATTCACTAACATAGCCGCATGTCCTAAGAAGAAGTTGTTCTTGCTAAAGGCAGCTAACTGCATAGTGTCCTTGAAAAGACATGGCCCTGCTGTAAAGCCTGCCTTTGGAAAGTCCTTAGCCCTAGGATAGTTATACACAATAGCCTTGTAAATCTTGTAGAAGTCAAGGCCATTCTGAGTAGCAATCTGATAGAACTGATTTGCAATAGAGAACTTTATATACCTGTAGACGTTTGTAAAAAGCTTTGCTAACTCTGCTTCCATAAACGAAAGCCTTATTATTTCAGAAGTTATGGCCTTAAAGAGATTACTTGCCTCAGAAAAGGACTCGTCGTCTTCAGATGAGATTATCTGAGGAAGGCAGGATATCTCTGAGATAGCATAGCCCTGAGCAATCCTTTCAGGACAAAAGGATACCCTTGTTTTCAGGTTATTCTTTCTGAGATAATCTATTATCTTTTCAGTGGTACCAGGGTATACAGTGCTTCTCAAAATTATATGTTGGTTGTCTGAAAAGAGTTTGATAAATCTTGACAGAAAATCTCTAAATAGCACAAAGTTAGGTGATAGGTGCTCATCTACTGGAGTTCCTATAACTATGATTATGAATTTGGAATCCTTAATTACTTCCCTATCGTCAGTAACGAAAAGGGTATTATCAATGGTTTTATTTAGTATCTTGTCAGCACCACGTTCCATAAAGGGCATTACTCTATTTTTTACCATTTCTATTGCGTCCTTGTTTATGTCATACAAAATTGTCTTTAAATTTTTATTTGCAAAGGATAGTCCTAAAGGTAGTCCCACATGACCTAATCCGCCAATTATACACACGTCATATTTAAAGCTCAATTTTCCCTCCAAAATTAGTTAAATAGTATTATCTCTTAAATATCGCTCTGTCGTAAACCACAAAGTTTAAAAGTGAGGCTATCCCTATACCGATTGCAACGTTTAATAAGTAGTTTAGTTTAAAAAGGTAGTCAAATAAAGCAAAAGAAATAGTCCTAATAAATATTGCAAGTGCATTTGAAGAATAAAAAAGAAAGATCTGTTTTAGCAATCTATATCCGCTCTCAAATGTACAATCTCCCCACGTAAAGGCTCTATGAAAGAAAAAGGCAAAAAGGATACTAAGAATTAATGCAACAAAGTTTGCAAGGTTTTTTAAAAAGGTAGAATTCATCTTGAAAAAGTCAATAAAAAGGTATATGAGAAAAAAGTTAAAGGCAGCAGAAATTAAACCTATTACGATAAATCTAAAAACTCTTTCTTTGTGGTTTAAAAAAACTCTGTTATTTTCTAATTCTAAATCTTTAATATGATCCCTCCAACTGGTTGAGATAAGTAAATTTATGAACAGATAAGCTAACTCTTACTTATTATATATTACTTTTCAATATTTAATTCTATTGGCTTAGATTCATAATAACCAGTTTCATCATAATTTATTATTCTTAAGATTAGAGTGTGTTTTCCAGCGTTTAATTCATTAAGAGGTATTGAACCATTGAATCCAGAATATTCATAATTTGTATTACTAAAAGCTTTACTTACATCAGGTCTTTGATTCCCAGTTTGAAATGGATAAAAATATTTATTATCAATTACTGCAATAACTCCTCTATCTTCATTTTTTGCAATACTGTCTACTGCCCATCCAGATATCTGGATAAAATCATCCTTATTGCTTTTGGTTACGGTTATCTCAGTTGGCTGTGTAGGATTCTGTGCTAAGTTATACAAGGACTTATTATTATTTAGTGTAATAGACTCTATATAATATTTAGTATTCTGGCTTAATAAATGAGTTTTTTGAATTAGGAAAGTAATATCCTTAAATTTTGCGTCAGAACTATAAAAAGTTGTACTAAAACTATTATCATAATCTAAATTTATACCATACCTTCTTTTTGTAGTGATTTTAAAAGATTGTATTTTTAAAAGGTTGTAAGCATTTCCACTCATTAGGTCATTTAAATCGTTCTGGTTTCTAATAAAATATTTTACGAAAAGGTGGTCTTTAGATACCATAGGGATAAATCTATATGGACCTGCTATTGTATTGTCTGAAAGTTTAAAAGATATATATATAGCTAAGAGGTTTGTAAAAAACATCTATGATATGCGATAGAAATGTCGGAGTTATATTAATATCCATAAAATCAGCATTTGAAGGCAGATCAACCCATTGATTTAATTCAGATTTGATACTTGATATCGAAGTTAAATTCAAATTTTGACATGAGTTTTTTCTTGTAAAAAGGGTATATCTATTCCCTGGAATTTCAGTCTTATAGCAAGATAAGATTGTCATAAAGGTATATGGCTCTGTAAATAAAGGATATCTCCCATCAATATCCTCAAATGTATAAATTATTTTTTGTGGAGCATTGCTATCACCTAATTGCTTTGCATTTTGCTCATCAAGATATGGAGTATATGCAGAATAGGCTTGTGGGATAATTTGTGGGATAAATTTAAAATTATAACCTTGAGCCATCATAAGATCCCAGGGGATTATTGTTACTGTTTTATTTTTTATAGATTGAAGAATAGAAGAATCAATTTTAAATCGGTTGCGTATATAATTATCAGATATATTTTGAAGTTCATTTCTTTTATCAATACTAAAAACAAGTTCTACAAGCGTTTTAAGATTACTAAATGGCCTATAAAGATTTAAATGGATTGAACCACCTACAACATTGAAATAAAATACTAACAGAAATAATATTATATTTATAAAATTATTTGGTAATTTCAATCTTGAATAAATTAAAATAGTGAAAACTATTAAAATTAGAGAGATTGAGAAAAATAATAAGGCATGTCCACCAACTATTCCGGGATCTTGTCTAACAAATCCCTCCTTAAATGAAAAAAATAAAACCAACAAAAGCAACAAAATTTGAGAAAATAATCTCTTTTCTTTGTTTTTGTAAGCCTTAAATAATAAAAATATAAAATAAAAAAGTATAACTATAGCTACAATATTTTGAAAATGGCTTCCGTATATAAACATTGAAGAGGTATAGCCTATTATTATTTCATATATTCCCCTCAGCAAAGCAAATAGGTTAAATAAATTTTGTCCAATTAGCATATAAAGCATTAAGAAAGTTATAGCGAAAAAAAATAATCCAAATAAACTTTCAAATAAAATCCTTTTTTTATTGCAATTATACACACATAATAATGGATATATACAAAGAATAATTATTGAAAAAGGCATAACATTAAATTTAACAAGTGAACCAAAAGCCATTAAGAATCCTGAAATAGCAGATCTTATAGACAATTTTATATTCATACTTTCAAAATTATTGCTAAAAACATCTATGATAATTAATGTAGCAATCAGGTATAAAAGTGTCGAAATAGGAAGAATAATTGTCACATTTATACTAATAAATACTAGGAATATCAAAAATAGAAATGTATCATAAGATATAATGTCATATTTATTATTAGTTTTTAGAGTATATGAATATGCAAAATAGGCAAATATTAAGCTAAATAATACCCTTACAAGTATATTGGCAAAAGCCGACAAAAACCATAAAGTATGATTACTATAAAAATAGCTATTATCTAAAAATCCAAGAGGTCCATAGGTAAATATTACTTTAGTGCCCCATTGAAAATTATTAGAAAAGGCATAACCTAAAAAACCAGCTCCAAGAAGGATCTAAAGTATTAGCCGAAGAACCAAAGATTGATGTAAAATTTGGCAAAGCCAATGAAATTGAAAGAAATATAACTATGATTGAAAAAAGATACTTTTTACTAATCTTAAACAATTTTAATTATTCACCTTATCAACTTTAGTTATTATCAACTTATACTCTTATATTCTTACTAATTTCAGTAAAACTCTGTTATTTTCTAATTCTAAATCTTTAATATGATCCCTCCACTAAGAAAAAGTTTGATCTAATAAATTTAATAATAATATATTATCAAACTTTTTGATAAGCAAAAAACCCATAATAGTATCCTGAGCTTTTTTGTGGTACCGTGAGCATCTTGCTCAGAGTGCATTGCTGTTGGTTTTTAAAAACTAACCAGCAGTAATTCTGAAGTTACTTGTCAGGGATAACAAGCGATAATTTTTTTACCTTTTTCATTAAACGTTGTAAAATAATAATAAACACAAATGAGGTGTTAATATGGATTTCGCAAGCGCTGTAAACTGTATGGATGGTAGAACACAGGAACCTGTTATAAGCTGGATAAAGGCAAAGTATGGCGTAAAATATGTAGACATGATCACAGAAGCAGGGCCAATCAAAGTAATTTCAGAAAACTCAAATAGTTGTCTTATAAATTCCATAAAAGAAAGATTAAATATTTCCATAAACGTTCACGGTTCGAAACTTATTGCAATAGTAGGTCACTATGACTGTGCCAGAAATCCAGAAAATATGAATACTCAAATTATGCAAATAAAAAAATGCATAGACATAATCAAGGACTGGTATAACGTTGAAATTATTGGTCTTTGGGTAAGTGAACGCTGGCAGGTTGAAAAAATTAATATATAAATATAGATTATAGATATGTATACTCCTAGTTCTTTGACTTTTTCAAGAACTTCTGAAATATGGCAATTATTTATGTCTTTAATTAAAACAACAGATCACGTCCAATTTTTCTGTAAATTTATCCAACTGATAGAATCAGTTACACCCAACCTCGTTTAAAAAATATAAATCTCAACTTGCTCAATGCTGATAAAAGCTCTTTTCTTCCCTTATTGTCAGAATTACAGACAAGGTAATACCAGAGATAAGAGAATGGCAAAATAGAACATTAAATTCTGTCTACCCAATAGTGTATATGGATGCAATGGTCTTTAAAGTTAAAGATGAAAATGGCTTCTATAAAAATAGGAACCTACACTTTGCAATAGGTATTAACCTTGAAGTTAAAAAAGATTTACAATGACAATCCCAAAGGGATATCTCAAAGACCATCCAGGACATTTACGGCTTCAATTTAAGCCATGAAACTGTTTCTAAAATCACAGAGCGAATTGTCCCTATGGTACATGAATTTAGAAACAGAGCCCTAAAGAAGTTTTATCCGTTTATTTTCGTAGATGTAGGGTGTCCAGACACATCAGATTTTAGTTTACACAAAATACTTGACAGGTTCAAGCAGAATTTTTAGACCTTGATATACACAAACTCATATTTAATCCCTCTTGTTCCCCACTACTATAACATATTACGCAATATTCTCATAGTCAAATTTGACAAATTATTGCCAAAAAATGGCCTGTATTCAGGGTTTGTAAAAATTATAAGACATAGAAAGTGTCAAAGAACCGTCTATGGTTTAAAAAAACTCTGTTATTTTCTAATTCTAAATCTTTAATATGATCCC
>NZ_JBRCUV010000051.1:0-74191 GCF_053498235.1 Thermodesulfobium sp. | reverse complement strand
ATAGTTCCCCTTTTTATAGACATTTATTCTCTCCACACTCCAAGGGTTTGAAACTACTCAGGAATTCCTTAAAATATGAATTTTCACTGAGTAATTTCATGGGAGCACTATTACACCCGTTTAGTCTCTCAAGGTACTGTTTTACCAGAATCTTAAGGACTTGCTTTTTCGGAGTGTAGAGCTTTACATCAACAAGAGAACTTCTCTTGCTGATATTTTTTGCTCCATTCACCTGAGCATTAAGTTTTTTACCACAAGATTTGCATTCAAAATAATGAGTATTTTTTCTGTTGTTTTTATCTATATATTCACAAGAACTACATTCTTGGCTTGTATATGCTGGATTTACTTCTATAATTTCTATGCCAAAAATTTCTTTAAACCTGTTAAGTTTTTCTTTAATGTATCTTTTACCAAAATTTTGTATCAATCTGTTCATACGCCTTGAAAGTTCAGGAGAACGGAAATTAAGCTTTTCTATAACTAACTTAGCTGGTTTGTATATCTTAATTATTCTGTTTAAAACCCTGTTTACTTCATTTTTCAAAAATTCCCTTAAATTATTTGTTAGTTCACTGTATTTTTTGTCTGTTTTTAACCTTTTTATCCCTTTGCCTTGCAAATATTTAGCTCTATTTTGTATTTTTCTATCAAATTCAGTGAGTGATTTTAAGAAATTCCTGCCAAATAAGTCCCCTTTATTGGTTGCAAATAAAGGATTTAACCCTAAATCAATAGATATTTCCTGAGTTTGAGGGATATACTGTTTTGAATTTAAAGATTTAACTCTTTTTATTATGAGATTATTGTTTTGATAAATTATTTGAACAAATTTCATAAATTCTCCATCTATAGATTCAGCATGTGGATTTTTCTTAAGTGGAATATAAACAGGATTTCCTTTATTAACAGTTGAAAGTCTTAACCAGTAATCAAACTCTTTTGTTTTATTGGGAATTTTTTCTGTTAATACTGCAACCTTTTCGTCAAGATGCATGGATATTCGTTTAAAGTTGGGTTTTCTGTTTTTCTTCATCAAATGTTTAAATATCTTCTTTGCAAGATTTTTATGAAATCCTGTGACAGAATAAACAACTTTGGTTTTATCTTTATAGCAAATTATTTCAGAATCATCATATTTTAACCATGCATTCTTAGAATTTAAAGCAAGCAGTATGTGTTTGTCTTTTTCTGGAAGATTGCTATGAAAAATAATATTTACAAATTGATTTTGTAAATTGCTGATGTAGCCTTTAAGTGTACTGCAAACCTGCCATAAACAAGTTTGTTTGTATCGCTCTGATAAGTCACTATTTATTTCTTTAACTGATAAATATTTGTTAAATTTACATTCCCGACTTATAAAAAAGTATTTCCATTGTATATGAGCTATTTTTTGAGCTACTTTTCTGTATTCTATTAGAGTTTTAATAGCTTGAGCTAATTTGCCTTTATTTGCAAAGTGTGGATAAAAATATGTGCCTATAATTTTCTCTTCTTTATTCTTCATCTTGCGTGATCTCTTTTATTATTTTTTCTGTTTTTCTCTTTGCTCTTCTTAATCCATAAAGTTTTGCTGAAAAACTATAAATAACTGCTACAAAATCTTGAATAATGTCCTCTTTTTCATCTTCAGCTCCGTTTACTATTTCTATAAGTCTCCCCTGCTTTTCACATAATAACCTGATATAATTAAAACCAAACCTTGCTAATCTGTCTTTATGCTCAACAAGTAAAATTGAATAATCCTGTTTATTTAGCAAGTTTATAAGTTTTGGTCTTGCATCATTTACCCCTGAACCAACTTCTTTTACAATATGTTTTATTTGATATCCCTTTGCTATTGCATATTCTTTTAATCTTTCAGCCTGCTTTTCAAGATTATCCCTGTTTTCATGAGATGAAACTCTTGCATATATCGCCACAATATTTTGTGGGGATAAAACATTAGGTTTTTCTTCTTCAAGAACCACGATAGTTCCTGTTGGTAGTTTTTTTGCATTTGGCAATTTCCCATCTTTAAACATCTGCCATGCCCTACGATAACTTATCCCCATTTTCTTTGCCCAGGTTGATAGTTTCATATTTTTATATTATACATTTTTGGCTATTTGTGTCAATATTTGTCTATGAGATTAATTACTTGTATCTAATACCTTGCCCAATTTAAAACAGTTAGGTTTGCCTTATGTTTGGTTTTTAGATCTTTAAGTAGAGCTGAAATATTCAAATTTTATATCTTCCAATCTGATTTATAATCAAGGCTCAAATCGTCTGAAACTCCCCTGAGAATCATATCATATCCACAAACTGCCACCATAGCTGCATTGTCAGCGCAAAATTTTGGTGAAGGCACCATCATGCCCAGATTGTGTTTCCTACAAACTTTAGCTACTTTACCTTTAAGAATATTATTTGCCGCCACTCCACCACCTAATACGATCTCTTTTATGTAATAATCTTCTACAACCCTTTCAATTTTTGAAGAAAGGGAGCTAAACAGTGAATTTTGTAACCCAAGAGCAAAGGCTGGATAATCATTTTTCGATGTAATCTTTCTAAAAGTTCTCAGTGCTGCCGTCTTTATCCCGCTAAAGCTCATCATATAGCCTTCCATCTTTAACTTTGATATCTTGATTTCACCCTTAGCGCTAAGGGATAGCCTTTCTATCTCGCTTCCAGCAGGATATGAAATACCCATCTCTCTACCAATCTTGTCGATTACCTCCCCTATTGCATCGTCCACTGTCCAGCCAATTCTTTTATAAACGCCCCAACCACTCCACAAGATCATCTCGGTATGGCCACCCGAAATGACGACACCCAGACATGGAAATTTTGGATAACGATTCTCCAACAGACATGCTAGCAAGTGAGCCTCAAGATGATTTACTCCAACTATTCTAACCCCTTCACAAAGAGCTATAGTCTTTGCAAAACAAAGTCCTAAAGAAAGAGAACCAGGAAGTCCAGGACCCACAGTCACAGCTACAGCATCAATCTTTTCTTTAAATTTTTCTCTTATTACATCATAAAGCGGCAAAAGGGTTCTAAAATGTTCTCTAGATGCTACTTCTGGCACTACACCCCCAAACTTCTTGTGAATTTCTTCCTGCGTTGCCCTTACTTCACAAACTAAAATACCATCCTTTACAATAGCAATTCCCGTATCGTCACAAGACGTTTCAATACCAAGAACTATCAATTCAGTATAATCTCCTCTATGAGTTTAGTTTTCTCTTATCAATCACCCTCTTTGCCTTACCGCTGGATCTTTCTATTGTTTTTGGCTCAACCAATCTAAGCTTTACATCTATACCAAGGACTGATTTTAATTTATGAGTAAGAGTTCTTTCCATTTCCACAAGAGACCTCATTTTATCTTGAAAGATATCATCTGAAACTTCAACGAAGACTTCTATGATATCCAAATAATTTTTTCTATCAAGCACAATTTGATAATGCGGCAAAACACCTTGAGTGCTAACTAAAACCTCTTCTATTTGTGAAGGAAATACATTGACTCCTCTTACAATAATCATATCATCTGTTCTACCTTTAATCTTGCCAATTCTTGCCATAGTTCTACCGCATCCGCAAGGTTCTTCAATAAGGTATGTGATATCTCTTGTCCTGTATCTAATGATAGGTAGAGCCTCTTTTGTAAGAGAAGTAATCACAAGCTCTCCAACTTCACCCGGTTCAACTGGTTCTAGTGTTTCTGGATCTATAATCTCCACCAAGAAATGATCCTCCCAAATGTGCATGCCAACCTTTAGTTGACATTCCCCCGCTACTCCAGGACCAATCAACTCAGACAAACCATAATTATCTGTGGCAATAATTCCAAGTGTACTCTCTAATTCTTTTCTTATTTCTTCTGTCCATGGCTCAGCTCCAAAAAAACCTACTCTTAATTTTAGGTCCTCCCTTTTTACCCCCATATCTTTCATAACTTCTGCCAAATGGAGGGTATACGATGGAGTACCAATTAAAGCTGTAGTACCAAAATCTTTCATAATATTTATCTGTCTCTCACTGTTACCTACAGAAGTTGGAATAACAGTAGCTCCTATTTTCTCAGCCCCATAGTGCATGCCAAGACCGCCTGTAAACAAACCATATCCTAAAAAATTTTGGACCTTATCGTCATGTCTTAGCCCGCCAGCATACAGCACTCTCGCTGTAAGTTCCGCCCACGTCTCTAAATCCCTTGCAGTATATCCCACTACAGTAGGCTTTCCTGTAGTTCCACTTGATGCGTGGAGTCTAACCACATCACGTTCTGGCACTGCAAAAAGTCCAAAGGGATAGTTATCCCTTAAATCTTGTTTTACAGTAAAGGGAAATTTTGAGAAATCTTCAAGAGTTCTAAGATCCTTTAATGATAGTCCCTTTTCTTCCATCTTTTGCCTGTAAAATTTTACGTTCTCCCAAACCCTTGAAAGAACCCCTCTCAGTCTAGAAAGTTGTAAGTCTTTAATTCTTTTTCTCGGCATACATTCATAATCTGGGTTAAATATCATATGCAACTCCTTAATGATGTTAATTTATGAGAAACTAATTTAATTTTTTATCTTTCTTGTAACAATATCAGAATGAGATAATATACCTATGTTATTATCTTGAAGCACCTTTATTCCTTTTTCTGTGTCAGAGAGATCAAAAACTACAAAACCCCCAACGCCAGAATACAAATATTCTACGTTTATCCCTTCATCCGCAAGAATTTTCAGTGTTTTATGTAGTCCGCCAGGAATATCAGGAACGTCAACACAAATCACATCAGTTTCTTTAACCGTAAAACCCTCATTTTTTAACATCTCTTTAGCCTTGCTCACATCATCTACAAGAACCCTAAATATCCCATACTCAGCCGTATCTGCTACAGAAAAACCTCTAATATCTAAACCCCCTTTAGCTAAAACTTCCGTCAATTCAGCAAGTCGTCCTGCTCTATTTTCCATAAATATCGCCAATTGTCTTACCTTCATCTTCTCCTCCTCCTAAAGAAATTTTATTATTTCTCTTTAAACTCTCTTCCTGCCATAAAGGCTTTCAAGTTAATCTCGTGGAGTCTTTCAGGTAAAAATTCTTTTAGGGTTTCTATCCAAAGATCTACTGAAATATCTAAAAATCTTGAGAGCAAACCCATCATAATAATATTTATTGTCTTTGGATTTCCCAGGTCTTTTGCTATTTTTGAAGCATTGATCAAACTAAAGTCAAAACCAAGCTCTCTAATCTTGTCCATTATATCTGTAGGATATTCAGATTTCCCCGAAATTACAGATAAAGGAGGTAGCATCTCATCTGAAACTAGCAATTTGCCATCTGGCTTTAAATATTCTAAATATCTCGCAGCTTCTAAGCACTCAAATGCTACTAAGAAATCCACATCACCCTTTGACAGAAGAGGTGAATGAACCTTTTTAGCTAGTCTTACAGCGCTCTCAACACTCCCTCCCCTTTGTGCCATACCGTGAACTTCAGTTAACTTTACATCATAACCGCTTTTAAAACCAACATTAGACATTAATCTTGATGCAGTTAATACGCCCTGCCCCCCTACTCCAACAAATAAGAAGTCAATTTTATTCATCAATTTTCCTCCCAAATTTAACTAAACTGACTTATTGCACTGTGTAAGCATACATCAGCACACAATCCGCAACCATAGCATAGGTCTGCCCTTATCTTCACCTTTTTTGTGTCTTTATTAAAGCTCATTGCAGGACAAGCAATATTTAGACAAACTTTACACCCCTTACACTTTTCTTCATCCACTAAGTATTTAACGTTTTGTGCTCTTTCTACAAGAACACAAGGCCTTTTAGAAATAATTACACACGGCTCATTTAGTTTTAACATCCTTTCTATAATCTTTTTAAGTTTTTTAAAATCAAGAGGATCTACTACCTTTACGTAATTTATCCCCAATCCCTTTAGAACCTTTTTTACCTTTATAGGCTCTACCTCATCGCCCCTTGCCCTTATGCCAGACATAGGATTTCCTTGATGCCCGGTCATAGCAGTAGTTCTGTTATCAAGAATTATTACAAGCACAGGTGCTTTATTGTAAGCCAATTCAGCTATACCAGGCAATCCCGAATGAATAAAGGTTGAATCACCCAATGTAGCTACCACTTTGATACCGTCATCTGATTTTAAGTTTTGAGCAAGACCTGCAGCTATGCCCAAACTTGCACCCATACAAATAATTGTATCGCTTGCCCCTAAGGGTTTAAGGGCACCAAGAGAATAGCAACCGATATCAGAAGTTATATATAGATCTTTTTTCTTCATTCTTATCTGGTTCAACGCATAATAAACTCCCCTATGTGGACAACCCGCACACAAAAGAGGCGGTCTGGGTAGCACCGGCAAGTCGTATTTTGGAACCTCCAAGTTGAAGAGCGTTTTTCTTATTAGATCCGGGGACATCTCAAGAGAAGGTTCAAATACCTCCTTCCCAATAACTTCAACCCCAAGATCCATTACCCGTATCTCATCTGCCACAAATGGATCTGATTCCTCAATTACATATATTCTGTCAAATCTGCCAACAAAATCTGATATCAATGATTTCGGCAAAGGATAAGTAGTAGAAAGTTTTAAAAACGATGCATATTTGAAGACTTCTCTTGCATGTTCATAGGCAACCCCACAGGCAATTACGCCAGTATTTCCACCCCATTCAATTTTATTAAAATCCGTGTTCTCAAAGATAGACACAGCTTTCTTCATCTTATTATCAAGATTGGCTCTAAGCCTCCTCGCATTAGCAGGCAAAACAATATATTTTTCTGGATTTTTTTCTACATTCTTTTTTGGAACTTCTACTCTATCTTGAAGCTCAACTATAGAAGAGGAGTGAGAAAGCCTTGTAGTGGACCTTATTATTACAGGAAGGTCTGTCTGTTCTGAAACCTCAAATGCCCACTTCGTTAGCTCTTTAGCCTCTTGAGAATCTGAAGGTTCAAGTACTATTGCCCTTGACATCTTTGCAAGATATCTTGTGTCCTGCTCATTTTGTGAGCTATGCATACCAGGATCATCTCCCACTACTATAACCAATCCAGCATTTACACCTGTATATGTCAAGGTCTGAAGCACATCTGCTGCTACGTTTAATCCCACGTGTTTCATAGAACATATACTTCTATTCCCAGAAAGAGATGCCCCTAAACAAGCTTCTAAAGAAACCTTTTCATTTGGAGCTAACTCTACATATAATTCCTTGTATTTTTTTAAACTTTCAATAACTTCAGTACTAGGAGTCCCAGGATATGCCGATGCAAAAGTTACACCGGCTTCCCACGCCCCCCTCGCAATTGCTTCATTTCCTAACATTATCCTTTTCAAATTTTACACGCCCCTTAAAAACTTATTTGTTAATTTTCCTTTTATCAATCACCCTTTTGGCCTTGCCTTCAGACCTCTCTATGCTCTTGGGTTCTACGAGTTTTACCTTCACGGATATGCCGCAAATATTATAAATAGAGTCTGCAACCTTCTTCTGTAGCCTCTCAAGAGATTTTACCTCTGATGTAAAAAGTTCTGGCAAGACTTCAACCCATACTTCTATAGTATCTAGTTCCTTTTCCCTATCTACTATTATTAAATAATGAGGAGAAGTTCCCTCCACCTGAGCCAATGCAGATTCAATCTGAGATGGGAACACATTTACTCCTCTGATAATAAGCATATCGTCAGATCTACCAAGAATCCTAGAAATCCTTGCATGTGTTCTTCCACATACGCACGGCTCGACATTTAACTTTGTCAAGTCTCTCGTTCTATATCTTATAAGAGGTATTCCTTCTTTTAAAAGTGTAGTTATTACCAACTCTCCAACCTCACCAGGCGGCAAGGGTTCTAAGGTATTTGGATCGACAACCTCAGCAATAAAGGCATCCTCTGCAACGTGAAGCCCATCCTTTTCAAGACATTCACACGCCACCCCAGGCCCCATTATTTCAGAAAGTCCATATATATCTACAGCCGTAAAATCAATTCTTTCTTCAATCCTCTTTCTCATCTCTTCAGACCATGGTTCAGCACCAAGTACTCCAACCCTTAGTTTTGAATCTTTTAAACTCAGCCCCATCTCTTCTGCAACATCAGCAAGATGTAAAAGATAAGAAGGAGTACAAGCAATTACAGTTGCCTCAAAATCCATTATTAACTGAATTTGCCTTTTCGTTTGACCTCCAGAAGACGGTACCACAGTACCACCAAGCCTCTCAACACCGTAGTGAAGCCCTAAACCACCAGTAAAAAGACCATATCCGTACGCAATGTGTACGGTATCATACTTGCTAACTCCAGCTCCAACAAGAGCCCTTGCCACAAGTTCAGACCAAACGTTTAGATCGTTTTGGGTATATCCAACTACTGTGGGCTTTCCAGTAGTACCACTTGATGCGTGCAACCTGACTATCTCTCCTCTGTTTACAGCAAACATGCCAAACGGATAATTATCTCTAAGATCGCTCTTTAACGTAAACGGAAGTTTTTTAATGTCATCAATATCTCTGATATCATTCGGAGTTATTCCCAACTCGTTAAACTTCTTTCTGTAAAACGGGACAAATTCATAAACATAACGTACTAATCTCCTAAGCCTAGCCTCTTGCAAGCTAATTATCTCTTTTCTAGGCAAAAGCTCTACTTCTGGCTTAAAATATTTCATCATCTCCTACTCTTTAACTGAGCTAAAAACCTCAGGTTGGGATATTTTTAGTCCGCCAGCACAAGCCCTACTCCCAACAGGCGGAACTTAGGGCACCCCGCATTAGATGTTAGATGTATTTTACTATATACTATGAAAATTTTATAAATTCAAATGGTCACAACCTATCAACTAATTTTATAGCAGAGTTCTTACATCCTCTTGCACAAGCTCCACAGCCTACGCATTTAACTTCATCCACAAATGCTTTACCATCTACTATTGATATTGCACCCTTTTTACAAAACCTCAGGCATATCTCGCACCCCTTGCACAAAACAGGATCCACTTTTGCAACCTTTAATTTTTTAAGCTCTTTGTGATCATCGCTAATAGTTTCATCCAAGTCTGGTTTTAAAATTTCAAATCCAGAATCAAGAATGGCTACATCAGCAGCATTCCCTAAATTCTTTTTATAAAAGCACCCTAAAAACCTGCTTTTATGGTGTCCACCCCTTCTATTCCCACACATTCGACCTCTCATTTATCATCACCTCTTAGGGTTAATTTTAACAAAATTAATATAAAATAATCTTTATTGATTTCATTCACCTAAATTTATTTATCCGGAGGAGATATGAAAATTCAAACTCTTGATCTAAATTTTCTAAATACCAGAAATGTATTGAGTAGTTACCTGGTAGAATCAGATCCACCTTTTCTAATAGAAACTGGTCCTGACTCAACTTTTGAAAATTTAAAAACCGCATTGAGCAAGTTAGGCTACGAGATAAAGGATATCAAGTATGTTTTTGTAACTCACATTCATCTCGATCACTCAGGAGCTGCATTTAGGTTTGCTAATGAGGGCACAAAGATTTATGTCCATCCAAATGGCAAAAGGCACCTTATAAACCCTTCCAAACTTATAAAATCAGCCACAATGGTTTACAAAGAAAGAACCCATGAGCTCTGGGGAGATACCCTTCCTATTGACGAAGAAAATGTAGTCGAGACCTCAGATGGGCAAATTATAAAGATAGGCGATGTTCAGGTTAGAGTAATAGATTCTCCAGG
The DNA here is from genome assembly GCF_053498235.1 of Thermodesulfobium sp. Lineage (NCBI taxonomy): Bacteria > Pseudomonadati > Thermodesulfobiota > Thermodesulfobiia > Thermodesulfobiales > Thermodesulfobiaceae > Thermodesulfobium > Thermodesulfobium sp. The sequence continues at coordinate 64,440 of NZ_JBRCUV010000051.1, read as the reverse complement.
ACATGCAAAGCATCACAACGTTTATTTGGTAAACGGACATTTGTTTACTGGTGATACAGGAGGAGTAAGGATAGGTCAGGGTCCAGTTATGCCAGCAGTTCCACCTCCTGACATAGATATCCCTGCATGGCTAAGGACCATAGAAAAGATGAAAGGTTTCAATCCTACTTATATATGTCCATCACATTTTGGATGCTTTGTCGATCCAGAATACCACCTGGAAACGCTTAAAGAAAATCTTATAAAATACGACAGATTCATCAGGGAGAAAATAAAATTTTCAGATGATTATGACACACTATTTCCAATATTCAAGGAATATGTAGATTCATTCTTTACAGATAAAAAAGTTAGAGAATTTTATCAATTTGCGAATCCCGACGAGATGAACATTGCAGGACTAATCAGGTATGCAAAGGTAAATAAGTTTGAAGTAGAGTGAAAAGAAGATCACGTCAAATTTTTCTGTAAATTCATCCAGCTGATAAAATCAGTTATAATTAAACTTTTTTTAAAATTATAAATTTCAATTGTTTAATACTTTAGATATTTTTTAAAATGCTGTGGCAAAAATAATATATATAAAAATATAGGTTCGCTATTTTTAAGAGTTTTATTAAGCTGATGTGTCAAATCAGGAAAGTGGCCTTTTTCACAAAAGACAGGGCATTAAGAAATATTACTGATGAAATACAAACGTGCAATAAGTCTTCTGAGGACCTTGCAAACCGTTATGAACTATATACAAATTGGGATACTCAGCTGGAGCCACAAAAACATTGATAGATTCTCCGTTTAACAGATAGCAAGGTGGCTTTACTCCCACAGGTTCATTAGTTTGAAAATCAGTAATCTGACCTACTAAACTTGCATCACGAAAACCCTCAACTGTAACGTTTTGAATGTATTGAAGTTCTACAAGCTGACCATTCCAATAGCCAGTATAAGAAAATTGAGAAGGATCTACTTGTGCAATTAAACTGTTTATCTTAGCATTCTCTTGTGAGTAAGCACTTTGGTTGCCAAAGGTAGCCACGAAAAGGATCGAAAGCAAAAAAATTGATGATAGGATCAAGATAAGCAATTTAAATCTCACTAAACTCACCTCCTTAATTTGTTAGGATAGCGATCAAGCATTCAATCCTAATGCCCTGCCTTAAACTCTAGTATACCACTAAATATAAAAATTCAAATATAAAAATTAATAAATTTACAACTTACAAATATCAGATTCGGTTTGATCTATGAATTCATTTTCTTTTATAGGATTATCAATTTTAATCCACTCAAAGTGTCCCAAAAGTGGATCGTTATAACTTCTACCAATATAAACAAGATACAAACCAGCCAAAATTTCTCCATTCTTACCTTTTGGGATCCAGAGATATAAGTTAGAATTCTTAAGCAATTGTAAATTATTTCCTGCACTTACCCCACCAGGCAAAAGATGCTCAACAGTCTCAGGATTTGATGGGAAATTCCCAGTCTGTGCTTTGGCATTTATTTCGCTAATATCCCCTGCTTTATAATTCAGACCAAACCTTTCACCTGCAACTACGCGATTTGGAAGAACGATAAACTTTGCATATTTTGCACTTTTAATTAATCTTTCATATTCGTCACTACCTTCTGCTACCATGCTTGAATCGGGAGAAAGCTTCACAAAAAGCCCTTTACATGAATGAACGCTACCTTCGTTGCTATTAGAGTTAACGGGATTTTGCGAAATTAAGCCTACAGAAAATCTTAGATTATCGGTATTAGCAATCATTACAGTGGTCAGATCACGCCAGTCGCCTCCGCCAGAAAACCAGCTTATATTAGAGGCCTGATTAATAGGTTTTGGATTTTCACTGATATTTATAGATGCCAACCAGAGCATATGGTCTTTATAAAATAAAAAATTTCTATTGTTCGCTAACCAAGAAATTGATAGAGGAAATTTATCTATATTAAGGCTAAACAAGAAATTATTTTCATCATTTTTAACGTTAAGTTTAAAAAAATCTATCTTGTTTAAATTTGCTATCATATAAGGATAAGCTTTGCCAGTAGCATAAACTATCTCATCATTATTTACCACGTGAATCATATAAACGCTTTCCCCAGGCAAATTCTTCACTTTTTTTAAAGTATCAGAATTTATATCGTATTCGTATATGCCATTTTTTTGTTGAATATCTTGAGAATTTTTAAAGGATATGCCAAGAAATATATTTTTACCATCATTGGAACAAGAAGCGCTTGTAACACCTGATCCTACAAAATCAGAATGAGAAGAAAGTATGTTCTTTGTCGTAGAGGCAATTAGATCGTAAAGATAAATTTTCTTCAAGCTTACGTCAGTTTGCCCCCGAACATAAACAATTTTACCTGTTTCACCTACCCATCCAATGCTTGCCATATCATCTGGCAAGATATCTTTTATCAAGCTACCACTGTCTTTTATAATCTTCCACTTAGGGAAAAAGTTAGACTCATTTACTCCAAACAAAATAGAGTCTGACGCGTTAGATATTAATGTAGAATAATCACCGCTGCCAAACTTTTCACTTTGATTATTGCTAATTTTAAAATCTACTATCTCTTTATTTTCACCAGATTGCTTCAAGTAAATAATATCCTGATTAAAGGGAGAATAAACAAAAGAAGAAATGTTGCTAGAAAATAAAGGTCTTATAATATTATCAGCATTCGCTAAATACATTGTTTGATTTGAAACATAAACAAAACTATCAGAAAGGTCTTGTTGCTTATTGACTGCCTGAAAGTTAGAAATACCCTTGTGCTGCATTCCTAAAAAGGCATATATCCCTGAAATTGACGCAAACAAAACAAGAACTACTGCAATTAAAATTACTCTCAATCTTTTAAAGTCCACATAATCGCCCCCTTATCTGTAAGATATATTTATTACACTTTATATAATACTCCTAAATCTTGGATCAAGTCCACATTCTTATATAGATTCATCCCTGATAGAATCAGTCATGTTTGCACTTATGTAAGCCAAGCATCCTGCTTGGTAGCTTTTAAAAAATCTCAAAAGCAAAAGACACCCCGAGAAAGATGCTCAAGGTACTATAAAATGCTTGCAGCACCAAAGATTAGTCCTTTATAAAAGCCCCACAACCTTGTGCATCTGAATTGAAAATATAATATCGCTCAGTAATTTTTCGTTCCTTTCCCTGATAAAATTTACGATAGAGAGGATTTTTTCACCTCTCGCATCTAGTGGACTAATTGCAAACTGAAAGAGATCATGCATCTTTGTTAGAATTTGAAGGATAAACTCAAGATCTTCTTCTGTATTATCTACTACCAACTTCACTATGACTTTATGTTCTATCCAATTGTCTATAAAATCCTCAAAAGAAGGCATTTTGTCTGTCATACCGGAAGATGGGCATTTATAGTCTACTATCCAACCACAATCTGATGAATAACCCTCCGGCAAGAAAATGCTCCCATTGGTTTCTACCTGAACCTGATGATAGCTTTCAATTAAGCGATCTATCAACTTCAGCGTGTCTTTCTGAATAAGCGGTTCTCCTCCAGTAAGCAATACTTTTGGGTTTTTGCATTTATCTACAACTTCATCAATCGAAAGCATATATCTTGAATCAATACTCTGTGATTCCTTTGTGTCACACCACTTGCACCTCAGATTACATCCCTGAAGTCTTACGATTGTACACCAGGAACCCTGTGGTATGAATCCTACTTCACCAGATATACTCTCAAATATAGAGTGAATGGCTATCACTAAAGGTATATCTCCACGTAAGAAGTTTCTGATTCCCAAAGCCTTACAAATTCTAGATTTATACCTTCTGGCATAGAACCCTTCAATTCATTCAAAATCCACTCGCATACTTTCTCAGCAGTAGGATTATAAATCATATCGTTTAAGTATTTGTGATCTAATTTAGAAATTATTTTCTGTTCCACAATCTTCTTAAGAATTTTAAAATCTATCACCATAGAATTTTCACCAACAGGACCTGATACCGCAACACCCAATTTGTAAGTGTGGCCATGAAGATTGGCACATTCGCCTTTATAATCCACCAGCTTATGCGCAGCAGAAAAACTAAATTCCTTATATACTCTTATCTTCATATATGAGTACTTTCCTTTCTCAGAAAAGTTTTAGAGCAAAAGGCCTTCCTGACTATTCTATATATTTTATAACGCTACTTTTTATATCTACCATTAGCTCATTTGCTATTACAGGACATTTTGCCATCAACATAAAGAATATATTATGAAAGTCGCTTAACCCCTCGAAATTTCCCTGTCCCTTAGAAATTATTATGTCATGTTCCTCTATATATCTTCTTACCTCATCGCTTCTCCTTGAGGGAGTGCCATCTTTCTCTCCGTTTGAAATCTCTAAAAATCTTATATTAGGAAGCCTGTCAATTCCGACTTCAAAGGCATCTTCTAACATTGCATCGTTTATAATCGGACCACTCTTTACTACAAAGCTAACCTGCTCAAAGGGTTTGTCTCTCTCCCTAAGCATCTCTTCAATAAATATTCTATCAAAAGCTACCTCTCTTGCATTATCAGCGAAGTAAAGCAATCTAATCTTAGCCCTTAAGCGATCGTCTAAGCCTTTTGTCGCAAAGAGGGGCTGCTTTTGGAAACAGACTATACAATCAAGACATAATTTCATCTATATAACGATTCACAATTTTATTATTTTTTTGCCTTATCTTTTCTATTGACTCAAGAGCATCACTTGAACCAATTTGTTTTAATGCCCTGCATATAGCAATAAGCTCTAAGGGATCGCTTGATTTACTTGCTAATTCAGTTAATTTTGGCACAGCCTTTTTTATACTCTTGTCCTCAACCAATTTAATTGCTACCATTCTGGTATCTAGAATAGGATGATCAAGAGACAATATTATCTTATCGTCATAAGAAATATTGCCTCTCAAATCAGCCTTGCAAAAAGGACAGGTATCTAAATCTTCAGGCAACTCAGCCTTGCAAAAAGGACAAAAATATTTAATAATTTGCTCCTACACTTTTTTTGACATAATGTTTTAGTCTCTTCTATTTCCCATTATATTCAGTAAAATAAGAAATAGGTTTATGAAATCTAGATACAGAGTAAGAGCACCTAGAACTGTTTCCTTTCTCTCGTCAAAAACACCTGCAAGATATATCTTCTTTAGCTTTTGCATATCAAATGCAGTTAAACCTAAAAACACTATCACGCCTACAATAGACAAAAGAAGCACTAGGGCGCTACTCTGCAAAAAGATATTCACCAAAAAACCTATTATTATTGCAATAAGTCCTGCCATCATAAATGTCCCCATCTTAGTTAGATCTGCCTTTGTAGTATATCCTATAAAAGCCATTACTCCAAAAGAAATAGCGGTAATAAAGAATACAGACGCTATTGATTCAGATGTATAAGCTACAAATAAGGTCGAAAAGGTTATACCGGTCAGAGCAGAATATAATATAAAGATAAACTCCGCTACCTCAGCAGGAAGCTTTGTAATTGCAGCAGATAAGGTTATCACTGCAATAAATTGCAGACCTATTATCCCATAAAACAATATAGGATTGCCCAAAATTAGCTGCAGAACCGAAACGTTAGACGCTATCGTGTATGAGATAACTCCTGTAAATAAGAGCCCCAAAAACATCCACGTGAAAACCCCTCTAAAGAAGCCAGATACATCAGCAGCGGCTGTGCTTCCCATTAGCTCATCGTTATATGACCTATACACTCTTCATCACTCCTTTTTTAAATATTTATTATTATAAGCTTATTTTATATCTAAAAGATTAAATTTTCAATAAAAAAGGCATTGACCAATAATCAGATCAATGCCCGAATAGATTTAAAAAGTTTATTTTTCTTCTTTTAGTCTCTTTACTTCTTCCCTTAAGCTATTTATCTCTTTTATAAGGTCTTCGTTTGAAGCACTGCTAACTGTAGCCGAGCACTTATTCATTCCCGGTTTCAAGAAGTAAAAAAGCACAAACATAATTATACCCAGAAAAAATAAAGGAAAAACCATCCCAAACATAGGCATTCCATAAAAACCGTGACCATAAAAACCTGGACCACTACACCACATATATATCACCTCCATTGTTTACATTATATAATAGTTGACAATAAAAGTAAATTTTCTGCGTGCAACCAAATTTAATAAAAAACTATTATAAGTTATAATATCTTTATGTTTGATACATATCTTGGATTATTTGCTGGGCTGCTTACCACAAGTTCACTCGTGCCCCAGGTAATAAAGGCATGGAAGACGCGCTCAACAAAGGATATATCTCTCATAATGCTCCTTATGATGTGGATAGGAGTCTTTTGTTGGGTAATATATGGCTTTTATATATTCCAAATGCCCATAGTATTTTGGAATTTCATAAGCTTTATCTTGCTTTCAATACTACTTTATTTTAAAAGCACGTCAAAAAACTCATGTTAGGCCTTCCCTGTACAATCTATCAAAGCTCTTACCAGGCCATTTATGTTGTACTCTGCTGCCTCAGCCACCACATTAAATCCCAAGCTCCTTGCTTTCTTTGAAGTAATTGGCCCAATAGATACGACTTTAGCAACTTTTAGCACTAGATCCCTGTACTCTCCTAAGGATTCATAAAAATACTCTGCCGTCTTAGAACTCGCAAAGGTCAGGAAAACTTCTTTATCATCCTGAAAAATTTTTTCTATATCCTGTTTTGAAATTTGCTCGGGCTGCACAGAATATATGTGAAAGTCATCCACTACATATCCTTTATCAAGTAATCCCATTACTAACTCATCTCTACCCTCTTTAGCTCTTGGTATCAAGACTCTCTTAGATTCATTAGTTTTCTTGAAACTCTCAACTAAACTTTCTGCCACAAACCTTTCAGGCAAAATATCTGCTTTTACGCCATATTTTAAGAGCTCATCTCTCGTGCCATCGCCAATCACAGCAATCTTAGATTTTATATACCTACTATCATATCCAGCTTTAAATAAGTTATCAAAGAATATTTTCACTCCAGTTGATGAACTAAAAACTATATACTCATATTCGCACAAGTTTTCAAAAACAGGTTTAAATTCTTTTTGATCGGCTATTTGAACGCACTTTATTACTGGTATCTCAAAAACCTCTGCGCCGTTTTCCTTTAATTTCTCGCTTAAAAGGCTTGCCTTCGTCCTTGATCTGGTTACTATAACTCTTTTACCAAATAAAGGCTTTTTCTCAAACCACATCAAATCTTCTCTGAGATTAACTACATTGCCCACCACAAACAAAGCAGGTGGTTTTACTGAGTTTTCTTGAGCAAGACTTACTATATTTGACAACTTACCTACTACAACCTTTTGAGTGGGAAGGGTTCCGTTTTGAATTAATGCGCAAGGGACTTCTTTATCCTTTCTAACAGCTATTATCTTTTCTACTATCTTGTCGAGTCTTTCTACCCCCATAAAGAAGACAAGTGTATCTGCACCAAGAGAGTGCTCCCAATCAATGGTAGAGTCTTCTTTTGTGGGATCCTCGTGCCCGGTAAATATAGCGTAAGATGAAGCCACCTTCCTGTGCGTAACCGGGATTCCAGCATAAAGCGGCACAGCTAAAGCAGCGCTAATTCCAGGGACTAATTCAAACTCTATACCCCTTTCTTTGAGATAAAGAGCCTCCTCTCCACCCCTACCAAACAAAAATGGGTCTCCGCCTTTTAGTCTAACTACAAGCTTATCTTCAGATGCCTTGTCAGCAAGTAATTTGTTTATATCATCTTGCTTCATTGCGTGTTTACTCGATTCTTTCCCCACATAGATTTGCTCGCAATCCTCTGGAACCATCGACAAAAGCTCTTTAGGAATAAGCCTATCAAACACTAGAACTTGAGCCTTTTTGAGGACATTTAACCCAGATATTGTAAAAAGCCCTTCATTTCCAGGACCTGCGCCCACCAAAAAAACCTTTCCCATAACTGTTTACGCTCCTTAAAGTCTAAGATTTATTTTCATATTTCCAGGGTTTTAAAAGATTATTTGAAATTCCAACTCTATTCAGCGCCTTTGACACTACAAAGTCTACCATATCATCTATTGTCTTTGGGTTATTATAAAATCCAGGACAGGCAGGCAAGATAACACCACCAGCCATAGCAATCTTTCTCATGTTTTCAATATGAATCAAATTTAGAGGCGTTTCTCTAAATACTAACACTAACTTAGTGCCTTCTTTAAGAGCTACATCACAAACTCTTTCTAAAAGATTCGAAGATAAACCGTTTGCAACGCTAGAAAGGGTAGCAGCAGAGCAGGGGCAGACAATTACGGCATCAAGATCCTGCGATCCAGACGCATATTTACAACTAAAATCGTCCTCACTATAAAAGATTACCTCACTATACCTTTCTTTTATAACGTTTATGTCAATCTTTTCTTCATCCATCATTACGAGGTTTGCTGCCCTAGTATATATTACACACAAATCAACCTCTTTTCTTAAAACATCTATTATTCTTAAAGCATACCTTATACCACTTGCTCCAGTAATACCAATTACAATCCTTTTCAAATTATTCACCTAATATTTATATTATTTTATTAATACTGAAACAATCACAAAAAGTGCATAAATAAAAGAACAGATAGCATTAACGTTAAAAAAGGCCACATCTATTTTTGAAAGGTCGTTTGGCTTAACTAGTGAATGCTCATAAAACAACAATCCTGCAAACAAACCCAAACCAATATAGTAAACAAAGCTTATGTCAGCCAAAAAACCAATCGGAATCAAAAAAATTATTGTAAGTGTGTGAAAGAATCTAGCTACATATAAAGAATTCTTTTCACCTATAACTACTGGTATAGAATGAAGTCCCTGTTTTATATCATAACTCAAATCCTGAAGAGAATATAAGACGTCAAATCCAGCAAGCCAAAACACAACAGCTAACATCATGAAAAAAGGTACCAAACCAAAGTCGTTTCTCAAGGCTATCCATGCTCCACCAGGTGCAAGACTAAGGGCAATACCTAAAACAATATGACTTAACGCTGTAAACCTTTTCGTATAAGAATAGAAAAAAATTATAAAAAGCGCTACAGGTGACAGTTCAAACGTTAGATTGCCGAGCAAAAAGGAAATGAAGACAAAAATTAAAGAGCAAAAGACTACAAATAAAAGCATATCATTTCTTCTTACTAAACCTTTTGGAATAGATCTATTTGCAGTTCTTGGATTAAACTTATCAATATTTGCATCTGCAAACCTGTTAAACGACATAGCAGCTGCTCTTGCAAACAAAAGAGCAAGTACTATTAAAATTAGCTTTTCAATTTTAGGAATACCACCCGAGGCTATAAAAGCAGAGGCCAATAAAAATGGTAAAGAAAAAATTGTATGTTCTACCCTTATATCATTAAGAATGTTTGTTAACTTCAATACGATTTGATTTCTTATACCTTCAAACCCCTTTCAATTAAGCTAAAATCCATATTCTTTCCATCGCCTGCTTACCAAATCCTTTATTTTTTTATCCATTATTATTTCTGGAGGAAATTCTCTTATAAGGCCTTCTTCTTTCATTTTTCTTGTTGCATCAATCCCCATTTTAGAACCAAACCGCGGATAGCTAGATGCGTGGTCTAAAAGATCTACAGGACCTTTAACTATTTCAATGTCCCTCTCTGGGTCTACGTTGTTTAGAGCTTTCCATCTAACGTAAGACATATCATGAACGTTTACGTCCTCATCAACCACAATAATAAATTTCGTAAAACTCATTTGTCCCAACCCCCACAAGGCATGCATAACCTTTCTTGCATGTCCTGGATATTGCTTTTTAATGGAAACTATAGCTAAATTGTGAAACACTCCCTCAATTGGCAAATTTATATCGACTATTTCAGGCAAAGTCATCTTTAGCATAGGCAAAAATATCCTTTCAGTTACCTTACCAAGATACGCATCCTCCATAGGAGGTCTTCCCACAATGGTAGCTACGTAAACAGGATTTTTCCTATGGGTAATACACTCTACGTGAAACACTGGAAACTCATCTTCTAGAGAATAAAATCCAGTATGATCTCCAAATGGCCCTTCTTTTCTATGTTCTCCTTTAATAACATATCCCTCTAGAATAAATTCGGCTTGTGCAGGCACAAGCAAATCAGAAGTAAACGCTTTAACTAACTCCACCCCTGAACCTCTAAGAAAACCCGCAAAAACGAATTCATCAACATTCGGCGGAAGAGGTGCAGTTGCAGCATAAATAGTCGCTGGATCTGCTCCAATAGCCACAGCAACAGGCATTTTTTCACCTTTTCTTAATTTTGAATAGTGCCTAGCCCCATCTTTGTGGGGATGCCAGTGCATGCCCGTAGTGTTTTTATCAAAGACCTGCATTCTATACATTCCAAGATTTCTCTCTTTAGTTTCAGGATCTTGGGTAATAACAAGTGGGAGAGTAATAAATGGACCAGCATCAAGAGGCCAGCAATGAAGCACCGGAAGATCGTTTAAGTTCACCTTGTCACCCTTTAATACAACCTCCTGACAGGGTGCCTTATTAACAATTTTTGGTTTTATATTCATAAGTCCCAAAATATCTGGTAGAGACTTAAAAACATCCCAAAAACCAATTTTTTTAGTAGGAAACTTAAGGAAGTCCTCAATTTTTTTAGCAATATCATCAGGATTTCCTATTGCGTTTACTACTCTATCCCATGTTCCGAATATATTAATAGCTAGTGGAAAACTAGAGTTCTTTACCTTTTCAAAATATAAGGCTGGTCCGCCAACTTTCACGAATCTATCAGCTATTTCAGTTATCTCAAGATAGCTATCAACCTCTACCTTTATTCTCTTCAACTCATTATTCTTTTCCAAAAAAGATAAGTATTCACCTAACGAAGAAAAGGAACCTATTACGCTCACTCCCTAAATAGTTAAAGAATATTAAAGATATAAAACAAAATAAAGAATAAACAAAAGCTCAAATCTTTGAGATTAACGTTTTAAATTTATTTAATTTGTTTATATTTTTATTTAACCAAAATTACTGGTACCTTTGCATTCTTTAAAATAGAATAAGCTACGCTTCCCAAAAGTCCTGATAAAGGATTTAAACCCTTATTCCCAACTACAATTCTATCTACGTTATTTTCCTCTGCATACTTTAAAATCTCTTTTGCGGGATCACCTCCAGAAATCAGAACAGCTTTTACTTTGACTCCTGCTTCGTCAAAAATCTTTTTAGCCTCATCTAATTTTTTAGAAAAGGCAAGATCACAAGCTTCATTAATTTTTTCAGGATCAACAAAGACATCATCGCTCACATAAGTCCAATCATATGCACAACCAACAGTCAAAAGTATAACTTCAACAGAATGGTGCTCTTTTGCCAAGTTCAAAGCAAATTCTGCAGCCTTCATAGAGGGCTTAGAACCATCCACAGCAACTAAAACTTTCATGTTTGCCTCCTACTTCTTTAAGGTATATTTTTAGATTTTAGCCAGATCCATAAGAAGCCTTGGATCAGGATTCACACACAAATATGGAGTACCAGTTGTATCATCATAACAAAGATCTAAGACATGATCAATCTGACCAAAGTATTTATCTGTAAGGAAATCGATGTACACATTTATTGTTTCATCCCAAAAAATAAGATCGTGCTTAAATTTGTTTATCTGTTCTAAAGTTACAATTCTTGCCTGCAAACTGCTAGGCTCTGGATCACTTCAGGAACCGCAATATTTTATAGGCGCGCTTATAATAATATAGGCTGTTCCCTTGGTTCTACTCTGAATAAACTTTCTTGCTTCATTTGTAACCCTTATTTTCATAGCTGCATCTCCCCATATTTAAAACTAAAATAATTTAACTTTAACTATAACCTATCCCCCTCACAGCCAAGCTAAAACGATTAAAATTGAGGTTTCATGTGCTTAACGTTTTTACCTCTTACAATATATAGAACGTCTTCAGCAATATTCGTAGCGTGGTCTCCCAACCTTTCAAAATGTCTAGTAATAAACAACCAATCTATAATTCTTTCACAGTTAAGTTTTCTCTCAGAAAGTTCTTTTAATAAACTATTGAGAATATTATGGTAATCTTCATCTACTGCATCGTCATTTTCTATTACGCTCATAGCTATCTCCTCGCTTCTTTCAACAAGAGAGGTAATAGCGTCTCTAACCATAACCTTTACCTTCTTAGCCATATCAGGAATTCTTTGCATAAAGATCTCAATTGGCGGATCCTTCAACAAATTTATAGCTGCAAGTGCAATATTCTTTGTTTCATCAGACATCCTTTCTAGATCCACTATTATTCTCATAATCATAACTATATATCTAAGATCCTTTGCAACCGGCTGGTATAGAGCCAGCATAGTCATGCACTGCTCTTCTATTTCAATCTCAAGCTCATCTGTCATCTTTTCACTTTCAATAACTTCTTGGGCAATTCTAGAATCCCTCTCTAATATAGAAAGAATCACTAGGTCAATTGCCCTTTCAACAATAGTAGTCATCTCAAACAATTTCTTCGTTAATTCTCTAATTTCTATATCAAAGTGTCTTTTCAAAGATACACCTCACTCTCTTAGCCAAATCTGCCAGTTATATAGTCTTCTGTAAGCTTTTCCTTTGGAACTTTGAATATTTGTTCTGTTATCCCATATTCTACCAAACTTCCCATATACATAAACGACGTAAAATCAGAAATCCTGGCTGCCTGTTGCATGTTATGTGTAACTATTACTATCACTATTTCGCTTTTTAGATTAACTATTAATTCTTCAATTTTTGCGGTAGAAATTGGATCAAGTGCTGATGTAGGTTCATCCATCAGAATAACCTCAGGATCGTTCGCAAGAGCTCTTGCTATGCAAAGCCTTTGTTGTTGACCACCAGATAAATTCGTAGGAAGGTCATTTAATCTGTCTTTCGTTTCATCCCAGAGAGCTACTCTAATTAAATTTCTTTCACATATTTCTTCTTTTTGCTTTTTTGAAAGCCTCTTGCCGCTCATCAAAAAACCAGCAAGAACGTTATCTTTAATAGACATAAAAGGAAATGGGTTAGGCCTTTGAAAAACCATACCAACCTTTCTTCTTACTTTATAAAGGTCCATCTTAAAAATGTCTTCACCGTCTAAAAGTATTTTACCTGTGATATATGCATTTTTATCGAGTTCATGCATCCTATTTAAACATCTTAGAAGAGTTGTTTTGCCACATCCAGAGGGGCCAATTATTGCAGTAACAGCTTTGTCATAAATATCAAGGTTAATACCTTTCAAAACCTCATTTTTTCCAAAAAAGGCATGAACGTCTTGCAACTTCATTTTTATCATATTCTTTCCGCCTATTCTCCCAATCTTCTATAACGACCTAAAATTAAACTTAAGACTGTAACAAAAGCTATCAAAAGTAGGGCTCCGGCCCAGGCAAGTCTATGCCATTCGTCATATGGAGATATCGCATACACGTAAATTTGTAAAGGTATTGCAGCCATTGGTCTTAAAGGATTTAGCTCTAAAAAGCTATTACCAAAAGCAGTAAAAAGAAGTGGAGCAGTTTCACCCGCTATTCTTGCGAGAGTAAGAAGTGAAATAGCAAGAAGTGGAAATTTAGCAAACTTGAGCACCACATATAGTATTACTCTTGTTCTTGAAAGACCAAGTGAGTAAGCAGCCTCTAACAAAAGAGTTGGAGTCATACTGAAAATCTGTTCACTTGCAAGTACCATATATGGAATTCCAACCAAAGCAAGGGCTACTGAACCAGCAAGTCCGGAAAAATGCCCCATTGACCTAACAAGTATATAATAAACGCATATCCCACAAACAATTGTGGGAGTCCCCTGCAAAAGAGACATGGATTCTTTCAATATTTTTGAAAGCAGCGTTTCTGGATAAAAGTACAAAAATAGCCCTCCAAGGATAGAAAGAAAAACAATTATTAACATTGCAATTGAATCTATAATTAATGAACCCAAAATAGCTTGTTTAAATCCGCCCGAGTTAGAACCCACAGGTCTAGCGCTTTCAATAAAAAAATTAAGACTCAATGAACTAATACCATCCTTTATAAGCTGAAAGAGTATAAATATTAAAATTATAGAAACAAAAATTGCAACACTTAAAGTAAAAATTTGGAAAATTTTGTCTATTATTACTCTCAAATTAAACTCCCCTATATAAAAGCCTTAGTATGAGTTTAGCAATAACGTTAGTTACAAATACAAGTATGAATAAAATAAGGCCAAGTTCAAATAAAACAGATAGATAGATTCGCGAAAACGCTTCAGCAAATTCATTTGCAATTATACTTGTAAGAGTTGCCGTTGGAGAAAAAAGCGAATCAGGAAAAAGGGGCCTGTTTCCAATGAGCATTGCAGTAGCCATAGTCTCTTCCATCCCTCTCGCAAGAGAGAGAAATATCACAGCAATCATGCCCTTTTTTATAAATGGCAAAATTAAACTTCTTACAATTTCAAATTTTGTTGTACCCAAACTAAAGCCTGCTTCAATCAAATTTCTTGGTACCAGAGTTATTAATTCCTTAATCAAAACAGTCTGTATTGGAATAAGCATCAACGTCAAAATCAATATAGTAGTAAAAAGACCAAATGGAGAAGGATTTCCTTTTAAAAAGGGGATAAATCCAAATAAATCTCTTATAACATTTTCAACTTTATCGACGTGCGGTGCAACATAAAAAATAGCCCACAAACCAAGAACTACGGAAGGAATAGAAGCAAGCGCATCAATCACAGTAGAAAAAAATGCTGATATCCTTCCTCTTGAGTAAAACGAGAGAAAAAGAGCAATAGGAGTTGAAAGCATCAAGCCTAAAAACGTACAAATCACTCCAACCATAACTGTTACGAGTAACGGTGATATTACTCCAAACTTATCATCTACAGGATCCCAATTATTCGTAGTAAATACGCTAAAACCTAAATGATATATTGCTGGAAGAGAGTTTATAAATAAAACCACAAAAATCAAAATGGGCAAAAATATTAAAAGTACAGCAACAAGTTTTAATAACAATTCGAACAAAGAAAAGTTTGAAAGGCAAAGGGGAAGAAAATTAACTATATTTTGAATCTTCTTCGACATTAGCGTTTTTACTCCCTACATATGTGTTATATCATTTTTAATTTATCACATTAATGTTAATTTTATGTTAAAAAATAGATTAAAAAGGATTTTTAAATTATATTTGCATATTGTTATCAAAACTATATTCAAAACAAGAAAAATTTACAGCAAATTTTCAAGACCTACGACAAACCCGCTTAACCCCTGTACCTTTCTAATCGCAAGTAGCACCCCGGGCATAAAGGACTCCCTTGAAAGAGAATCATGTCTGATAGTTAGAATTTCACCTAAGCCTCCTAGAAGAACTTCCTGATGTGCTACAAAACCAGGCAACCTAACCGAGTGAATTCTAATACCATTCACCTCCCCGCCAAGAGCGCACTTTATCTTTTCTTCGCCCTTAACCGTATCTTTGTTAAAAACTTTTGAATCCTCAGACATTAAATATGCCGTTCTTAAAGCAGTTCCAGAAGGAGCATCAGCCTTTTGATTGTGATGCAACTCTATTATTTCAGCATGATTGTAATATTTCGCTGCCTTCTTCGCAAACTCCATCATTAAAACAGCACCCAAAGAAAAGTTAGGTGCAAGGAAAAAGCCAACTTTTAAGTCATTGGCCATTTTGCCTAAACGATCTAATTCCTTTCCGTCAATTCCAGTAGTGCCTACTACTACATTCCTCCTATACTCGAGAGTTTTTTCAATAGTATGCGGGGCAATGTTACCTCTTGTAAAATCTACTAAAACGTCAAATTGAGAATTTACCAAAAGATCCTCAATAGTTGCGCTCACAGTTGTAGAATCATCAATTCTAAATAAATCAGCTAGAGATTTTCCCGATACAGCAGGATCAACTCCCCCAACCAATTTCATATCAGGTTGTTTTAATATAGTTTCAGAAACCATCCTCCCCATCTTACCACCAATACCCGCTACTACTACCTTAATCATCTTTATCTCCTCCATCAAATAATAGTATCCTAATAGTTCTTGCCCGTGAAGCAGAACATAAAAATTTAGAGAACTAAATTTTCAGGTTTAGTTAAAAAGGACTTTAATTTTCTTATAAAATTCAAGATATCAGATAAATTTCTTCCAAAATTTGAGCTAAAGAACAAGTTACACTCTTCTTTAGAACCATTTTCAAAATCCTCAGATATATTGTAAAAGCAAGCTAAAATTGCACTACTTTTCTTATAAAAAGTAAATCGCACGTTTTCTAACGCTATATTTTCACAATGAATTACATTAAAACTATTATCTAATGAAAAATCTATATTTCGCTCATTTTTCTTAAAAAATTCATCTAACGAGCTCAAACCAACCGATTCTATTTTATTCAACAAATCATCAGAATAGGAATTAACTTTTTCTAAGCCAACTTCACTTAATTCAAGAAAATTAATCGGATATTGCTTCCCTAAGAATGGATATTTAGAATATGCCTTTGATATACAAAAAAACAAATAACTTGAAAATCTAATAGAATTATCATGTACAAAAAACAAAGATCTAGAAATATCGACTCTACATTTCAAACTCAAAGAATCATTTCCAGGAATAATGACTTCATCTTCTTTGGTATTATCTACTTGTAAAATCAAATCACTCCCACACTGAGAACCAGTAGTTACCTTCTCTGATGAACTTTGTTCTTTTAATAAATTATTTTCTATAACCTCAGCAACTTGCTGCCCCACGTTAATAAAACTATTTTCTTGAAGCATATTTACCAGCCTTCCAGAAGAAGGTGATTTTATTACACTTGTTACCCTCTGATTCTCAATTAAGGCGATTTCTTCTCCTATTTCTACCAAATCGTTTTCCTTCTTTAGCCATTTCACTAATCTATTTCTTATACTATCTTTATTTATTTCAGGCATCAAAATTTGCATAAAAACCCCTTAAAATTATATACTTATATACAAATATCCAGCTCTATAGAGTTTCACAAGCTCTATTAAACCAGCTTCGATAATGTCTAGAAATGGATATTCGTCCAATTTTACCTCTCCATCGTCAGGTAAAACTAACTTAAATTTTACTCCATAAGTGGCTAAGTTCTCCATTCTTCTTAAAAGTTCTTCAGGTATCTTGTGTTTATAAAACAAATCAATACCTTCAAAGGTGAAAAGAAATATCACCGAGATAGAACCTTTACTTACCTTTTGATATAATCTTTCAACCTGTTCAATTGCAATTCCTAGCCTATATGTATCGCAACTTTTTACATGTAAAGCAATCTGATAAAGCATAAAGCCCCCTTTCTAAAAATAAAACAATTTAATTATTCTCTTAAAGTAATTTTCACCCAAGAGAACTTTGTAATGATTTTAACACATTTAAAACGAAAATTTTACTTAAGCGGCCAGCTTGAAGGCAAAAAATTTTTTTCAAAGTATAGTATTATGTAAGAATCAGTCATACCTGAGATATAATCCTTTATTGCAATATTAGCAGTATCTTCGCTAAAAACGCTTTCTCCATAAACCTCTGGCAAATTTGGAATCAAATTAAGATTTGACTTTAAATATTCTATTATAAAATTAAACATCCTTGTAACCTTCTCCTCTTCTCTTCTTAAAATCTCGGCTGAATATACCTTTTGTAACATAAAATCTCGTAAATTTTTAATTACATCTATAAATTTCGCGTCATCGAGAAAACCTTTTATTGGATCAAAACCATCAACAACAAGCCTCACAAGCGTGCCTATTCTTTCACTATGAGTCTTTCCAATTTCTTTTACAAAAAAGGGCAAGTCATCGTACTTCAAAAGTCCAGCTCTTATTGCGTCATCCAGATCGTGGCATATATACGAAATCTTATCACAGTACCTTACCAATAAACCTTCTTGAGTAATAGGCTTAATTTTGTCACTTATACTGTGTCTTAAAATACCGTCTCTTGTCTCGTGAGTAAGATTTAAACCGAATCCCTTACCCTCTCTTTTTTCTAAAATATCAACAACCCTAAGACTTTGTTGTTCGTGGCTAAAAGGAGGCAATAACTTGTTTAATACCTCTTCCCCTATATGGCCAAACGGTGTATGTCCTAAATCGTGTCCTAAACTAATTGCCTCAACTAGATCCTCATTTAAACCTAAAATCCTCGCACATGTTCTTGAAATTTGAGACACCTCAAGGACATGAGTTAATCTCGTTCTAAAGTGATCCCCTTCAGGAGAAATAAATACCTGAGTTTTATGTTTTAATCGCCTAAATGCCTTTGAATGAATAATTCTATCTCTATCTCTCTGAAAGGGATTCCTAAATTCGCACTCAGGTTCAACAAATTGGCGACCCAAAGTTTTAGAACTTAGTGTCGCCAATTTCGAAAGATATCTTTTTTCTCTTTCCTCTTGAGTAGTTCTATAAACGAGCATTTTAAGGTTTATTTCTAATTATTTATCAGATTCGTATCTCACCTTAGCAAGAATAGTCGCCCTTGCCGCAGCCAATCTTGCTACGGGTACACGAAAAGGAGAACAACTAACATAGTTAAGACCTATTTCATAGCAAAAAGCTATCGAATCAGGATCTCCTCCATGCTCGCCACATATTCCTATTTCGAGATCTGCGTTCGCACATCTGCCCCTTTCTACAGCTATCTTCATTAATTCACCTACCCCATCTCTATCCAATGTCTGAAATGGGTTTACTGGCAGTATACCTCGTTCTAGATAAACAGGCAAAAACTTACTTTCTGCGTCATCTCTGCTAAATCCAAATGTCATTTGCGTAAGGTCATTTGTACCAAAGGAGAAAAACTTAGCATACTTTGCTATTTCATCAGCCCTTAGTGCAGCCCTTGGTAATTCTATCATTGTTCCAAATAAATAAGGTATTTGTACACCTTGTTCAGAAATAACCTCTTTTGCTACTTCTTCAAGTTTTTCTCTAACAAGCCTTATTTCATTTATGTGTCCTACAAGAGGTACCATAATTTCTGGAAAGACTCGCTCTCCTTCTTTGATCACCATTGCTGCAGCTTCCAAAATAGCCCTTACCTGCATTTCATTTATTTCAGGGTAAACTAGACCTAGCCTACAACCTCTGAAACCCATCATCGGATTGGATTCCTTAAGAGTCTCAGCCCTTCTCAAGAGTCTTTTCTTTTTTTCTACTAGTTCCTTCTCTCCACTTTTTTCATGTTGTGCAATCTCTTCTTTCAAAATTTCCCTTTTAGGCAAAAACTCATGAAGAGGCGGGTCAAGAAGTCTAATTATTACAGGATATCCTTTCATCTCCTTAAATATTCCGTAAAAATCTTCCCTTTGCATAGGAAGCAATTTTTCGAGCGCAGCCTTTCGTTCTTCTATTGTTTCGGCTACAATCATCTCCTGCATAGCAGGCAATCTATCTTGAGCCATAAACATATGTTCGGTCCTACAAAGGCCTATACCCTTTGCTCCAAATTCGTAACTCCTTCTCGCATCTTCTGGAGTATCAGCATTTGCTCTGACTTGAATTTTTGCTACCTTATCAGCTAAAACTAGCAAATCTTGAAGATCTTCACTTAACTCTGGCATTATAAGCGGAGCAACCCCTTTAAAAACATTCCCAGAGGTACCATCTATCGTTATAACATCAAATTCCTTTATTGTTTCTCCATTTACGGTAAATGATCGCTCATTTAAATCTATCTTAATAGATTCAGCACCCACAACAGCAGGTTTTCCCATTCCTCTAGCTACCACAGCAGCATGACTTGTCATACCACCTCTAGCAGTAAGAACACCCTTTGCAGCGGCTAAACCATGAATATCATCTGGTACAGTTTCAGGTCTCACAAGGATAACATCTTCATCGCCCATCTTGGCAGCTAAATCAGCATCAAAAACAACTTTACCAGTTGCAGCTCCTGGAGAGGCACCTAGTCCTTTTGCTATGCTCTTGAGTTTAGAAGACACGTCAATTCTAGGATGGAGTAGAAAGTCTACCTGTGAGGGTTCAACCCTTAAAATTGCCTCCTCTTCACTTATCAAACCCTCTTTCAAGAAATCCATAGCAAGTTTTACAGCCGCACCAGGAGTTCTTTTTCCAGTCCTAACTTGAAGCATATAGAGTTTTCCTTTTTCTATAGTAAACTCAATATCCTGCATATCTTTATAATGATCTTCTAGCACCTTACAAATATTTAAAAGTTCGTTATAGACCTCTGGCATATCATCTTTTAAATCACTAATTGGTTTAGGCGTTCTTATGCCCGCTACCACATCTTCACCCTGCGCATCTAAAAGGTACTCGCCAAAAACTCCCTTTTCGCCTGTCTTTGGATCTCTCGTAAACGCTACACCCGTAGCGCTATCGTCTCCCATATTGCCAAATACCATAGAAACCACATTTACAGCCGTACCAAGGTTATCTGGAATGTTATTTATTTTCCTATAACTAATCGCTCGAGGAACATTCCACGATTTAAATACAGCTTCTATTGCCATCTTCAGCTGAACAAAGGGATCTTGTGGGAAAACCTTTCCTTCACTTTCATATATTTTCTTATATCGTCCGACAAGTTCTTTAAGATCATCAACGCTTAATTCTACATCGTTTTTAATGCCTTTTTGCGCCTTTATAATCTCAAGTTCATTTTCAAAGGGATGAATTCCCATACCCAACACAATATCGCCAAACATTTGCAAAAGTCTTCTATACGAATCGTACGCAAGTCTTGGATTGCCCGATTCTTTACTGAATAATTCTACAATTTCATCGTTTAAACCAATATTTAAGACAGTATCCATCATCCCAGGCATCGAAAACTTTGCGCCAGATCTTACTGAAAAAAGAAGGGGCAAACCTGACTGAGCACCAAACTTTTTTCCCGTTCTCTCTTCAATTACCTTAACCTTTTCAAGAACCATGGGCCAGAGCTCTTCTATGACTTTATCTCCATTTTCCAAGTACAAATTACACACCTCAGTAGTAATAGTAAAGCCCGGGGGCACAGGCAAACCAATATTTGTCATCTCTGCAAGGCCAGCACCCTTGCCGCCTAAAAGATCTTTCATAGAAGCGTTACCTTCTTCAAATAAATATACCCATTTCCCCATAATTTTTCCTCCTGAAATAAAATTTAAAATTTCCTCTATACTGATTTACTTGATTTTAGCACAAAAGATAAACCATCTAGGAAATTTTATTGTTACATAAAATGTTTAATATTTCTGTGGCTGTTTCTTCTACTGCCTTGTTTGTCGCATCAACAACTCTACACCCAATCCTTTTCATAATTCTGTCAGCAAAACGCAGCTCTTCTTCTACAAACCTTATATCCATATACGCCTTCATACCTGTTATACCCATCTTTTCCAATCTCTTTGCTCTAATAGCAGCCAAAGCAGCTGGTTCAATAGTTAGGCCAATTATTTTTTCTCTTGGCAATTCAAAAAGTACATTTGGCGGATCGATGCCCAAAACCAAGGGAATATTTGCAACCTTATAACCCTGATGCGCCATATACATTGAAAGAGGAGTTTTAGACGTTCTTGATACTCCAATCAATATTAAATCAGCTTTCAGTAAATCACCTATGTTTGCCCTTCCATCATCGCATCTTACAGCAAATTCTATAGCCTCTACTCTGCTAAAATATGAAGTATCAAGTTTGTGCAATATACCAGGTTTCTCAATGGGGCTTTGCCTCGTGAACATTTTAATAGCGTCAATTGTTTGACCTAAAACGTCAACGGCCTTAATAGATCTCTTCTCTACCTCCTCTCTTAACAAAGATCTGAGCTGAGTGGTAACAATTGTATACAAAATTAAAGTATCTTCGGGATTAATATTGTCTAAAATCTCAATAAGCTTTTTTTCATCTGTTACATATGGGATCCTTTTTATTCTAAAGTTGACTGCATTATCTGGAAAAAGACTTGTAGCAGCAACCGCTACTGCTTGCGCAGTATGGCCAGTTGAGTCAGATAAAATAAGAATATTCATTTGGCTAACTCCTTACGATCCTTTTCCAATTCCACAACTTATAAAAGGGTGTTGATATTGAGTTTAATAGTGCCTTTCTATTATCTCTAAGTTTTTTATCTTCCACATTAACAAGTACATTCTCGAAAAACGTGTGAATAGGACTTGAAAGTTCAATAATTATATTAAGAATTTCAACATAATTCTTATTCAAAATTGCCTCTTCTAATTTATCCTTAGAATAAGAAAATCTTTCAAAAAGTTCTTTTTCATCCTTTTCTATTAGTAAAGAAGGATCGAATTTCGCTAATTCTTCTTTATCTGAAATAATCCTCTCAAGTCTAATAATAGTACTCACAATGTCAAAGAAGTCATCTCTCTTTGACCATTCAGTAAGAACATCCAGCCTTCTTTTAGCCTTTACAGGCGATGACGTAACGTCCAAAACGGCATCAACAAAATCATATCTATACCCCATATCAATAAACATAGATGACATTCTAATCTTCATAAAATTAATCAGTTGACTAATATCCCTTGAAGGGAGGGTAGTGATATAAGAAATAGAATTTAATGCAAAGTTAAATATTTCTTCTAGCTCGTTTTCATATCCATAATCCAACAGTATTCTCAATACTCCTGCGCTCGCTCTCCTTTGGCCATATGGGTCTCCTGATCCTGATGGAATTAAGTTGTTCAAAAAGGACATAAATAGGTGATCGCATTTATCAGAAAAAGAAAGCAGCTTTCCTAATAAAGTTGTAGGTAATGGAGATTTCATACTAATTGGAAGATAATGCTCCTCTATTGCAAGCGCAATTTCAGGTTTAATACCCTCTTTTTCAGCATAAATCCTCCCCATCACTCCTTGTAACTCAGGAAATTCAAAAACCATCTGGGTAACCAGATCGCATTTCAAAAGTGTCGATGAGTTTTTAATTAATTCTTCATCTAAATTTATATCAAAAAACCTATTAAATGCAAGAGATAATTCTCTAATTCTAAAGGTTTTATCAAGATAATTTCCTAACCCTTCCAGGTAAGAAACACTAACTAAATCGTCTAACCTATCTCTTAATTTTTTTGTTAAATCCTTTTTCATAAAAAACATTGCATCTGATAACCTTGCTTTTAAAACCTTTTCATTTCCAGATTTAACTAACTTCATATTTTTGTTACTACCATTTACTATTCCTACAAAATTAGGCAATATTTTGTCGTTGGTGTCCATTACAGCAAAATATCTTTGGTGTTTTGCCATAACTGTTATCAGCACTTCTTTTGGTAATTTTAAAAAATCAGGATTAAATGAACCCAAAAATGCTTTAGGACTCTCAACTAAAAATAATACTTCTTTTAAAAGATCTTGATCAAAAACTATCTTTTTATCGTTTCCTAAAACGCTGTTAATTTCAAAGTTTATATTGTTGGCCCTTTCATCTTGGTTAATAATAATATTTTTTTCCTTCATTACATTAAAATAATCTTCAATTGAATTTACTTCGTACTTTTCATCTGGTGCAAATCTCTCAAGATATGTAAATTTATCAGACTCCAATTTCCCAAGATTTACTTTTATATGCCCTAAATCAGAAATAGATAATATCCATCTTATTGGTCTTACAAATCTTATACCCGCACCCCATCTCATACTTTTGGGCATTTTTAATTCCGAAACCACCTTAGGCACTATGTCAGAAACAACTTCTGAAACCTTTAACCCTTTATCAATTCTGTAAAATATCACATACTCTCCGCCTTCACTCTTATCGATCTCTACATCATTAATAGAAATATTAAACTTTTCAACAAACTTAAATAGTGCTGAAGTGGGATTCATGTTAGAATCATATGCAAACTTTACTGGTGGCCCTTTTATTTTTTGCCTGGTCTCAGGGGTAAAATCAGGAAGCTGAGAAAACAGAACAATCCTTCTAGGGGTTGCATAACACTCTATACTTCTTTTAATCAAATCAAAGTCACTGCCAATAAATATCTCTGAAAACTCTTTTAAGAAATTTTCTTTAAATTCAGTATATACTTTAGAAGCAAAATTAAATGGCATCTCTTCACAGCCTAATTCCAGTAAGTATTTCATATTTTTATCTACGTTTCCTCACTTTCTTTTAAAATAATATCGTATATATTAAATAGTTTTTCTTTTATCTTCTTTCTTGTTTTCTTTGAGAGTTACAATCTTTTTTGCAATTTCCTTTGCAAGATTTCTAACCCTTGATATGTAGTGCGTTCTTTCTAAAACACCGATAGCGCCTCTCGCATCCAAAAGGTTAAAGTTATGAGAACATTTAAGCACATAATCGTAGGCTGGCTTAAGTAAGCCTATCTCTATTAATCTCAGAGCCTCTTCTTCATAATCATCAAAATGTCTTTTTAGCATTGAAATATTTGCTTCCTCAAAGTTAAATTTTGACCATTCTACCTCATTATCAAAATGTACATCACGATAAGTTACATTATTATTAATTTTTATGTCAAATACATTGTCTACATCTTGAAGATACAGCGCAATTCTTTCTAATCCATAGGTGATTTCAAGAGAAATTGGATCAAGATCTATCCCACCAGCTTGCTGAAAATAAGTAAACTGGGTTATTTCCATACCGTCTAACCATACCTCCCAACCTATTCCCCATGCACCAAGAGTTGGGGACTCCCAGTCATCTTCTACAAATCTTATATCGTGCTTCTTAACGTCCAAACCTAATGCCTCAAGACTTTTTATATATATATCCTGAGTAAATGTTGGAGCAGGTTTTAAAATTACCTGAAACTGATAATAGTGTTGCAATCTGTTTGGGTTTTCACCATATCTGCCATCAGTAGGCCTTCTGGATGGTTCTACATAACACGCATTCCAACTATCTCTTCCCAAAACCCTTAAAAAGGTTGCAGGATTCATTGTACCTGCACCCTTTTCTACATCATACGGTTGAAGGAGCACACAGCCGTTTTTTGTCCAGAAATCTTGAAGTTTTAGTATAATTTGTTGAAAATTTAACTTTTTGATTTCAAACACCTCCTAATCTTTTCGGAGAAATCCAAGTACTAGATTTCTTTTCAAATAAAATTTTTTTAAAAACAAAGAGCATTATAAACATCCAGGTTAACATATAACAAGAAAAAATTAGAGAAATTAAAACTCTTCTTATAAAATTCATATTAAAATAATCTTCTAAAAAAAACAGTGAAACTGGAAATATTACTACTGGATAAGATAATAAGATGGCTAAAATTATTAAAATATCACCCTTTCCAAAAATCAACAATCCCAACTCTTCAAATATAGAAAGTATAGCAAAAAAAGGTATTAAAAACTCTGAAATAAAAAAAAGAAAAAAATCAAGATTCGATTTTGTTGATTCTAAAGAAACAGCCTTAAATGAAATATCAGTTCTATTTGAAAGCATCCTTTTTAATATAAGTACTGAATACTTAATATATCTTCTAAGTGACCCTTCAAGCCATCTAAACCTTTGTGCCCACCAAGAACGAATATCAAAAACGGTTTGTTCGTAAACAAAAGGAGTTTCTAAAAACACAATCTTCTTTTTATTAAAAAACAATCTAGAAGACATTTCAAGATCATCAGTAATAGATTCTTCATCAAAGCCACCAACTTCAATTAGTACACTTCTTCTTATAACCATCCCTGTTCCTCTAAGCTCAACTGCACCTCCAAATGCATTTCTAGCTTTCTGCATAAAAGAATCCAAACACAACTCTAGAAATGATAAGTAGGAAATTAAATTATAACCAGGATTGGACGAGATCTTTCTAAGTTGGACTGCATCAGGCCAATAAGTATTAACATAATCAGAAAGTTTAATTAGAGCTTTTTTATCATCAAAATACGAATCTGCATCCAATACAATAATATACTCGCCCGTACAAAGCCTTATACCATCATTTAAGCTGGCAGACTTTCCTGGTTTTGAATCATAAGCTCTGTGTAAAACTTTCATTTCTTTATAATCATTTAAAGAATTTAAATTTTCCTTACCATCAAATTCAAATTTTCTTTTGTAATTAGAGATAAAATCATCAACTATTTTTCCTGTCTTGTCTTTAGACCTATCATCTACCACAATTATTTCAAATTTCCCTTCTAATTCAACAATTTTTTTTAGTGTACTTTCAATAACGCTCTCTTCATTATGAGCACATACTAATAAGCTAAACTCACGAACTACGTTGTTGCTTTTGTCTTCTCTTAATTCAAAACTTGTTTCATTATCGATCTCTTTAATCCTTCTAAATAGATAAAACAGGTATGCAAAAAAAACCATAATAAATATAAAATAAAAGATAATTATAATCTTCCTAACAAAATACCATATTAGAAAGTAAAAAAATATAAAAAAAAGAGACAAAACTGATTTATATTTTATAATAACCGCTATATTAAACCCTTTGATCCTTTTAACTCCCCTCTGAAACGTTTAATGCTTTTTTTGGATTAATTTGTTTATTTTATATAATTTCAAATCCGTCTAATAACGTTTACTTATTCAAATTATTCAAAATATATTATTTTTCAACAGATCTCTTGAATTTATAACATTATAGTAAACATTCTCAAGAACTTGTATTTGTTTAAATATATTAAAGTCATTTATAATCCTTTCTCTTGCTTTGTTCGCAAGCCTTTCTCTCAACTCTTTATCCTTATAAACAGTCATCATAGCTTGAACTAATTCTTCTTTTAACCTTGTAGGATTAATTAAAATTCCAGATCCACATATTGCATCTTTAGTTGCACCAACATCAGTTGCAATACACGCCAATTTTGAGCTCATTGCCTCTAAAAGAGCAAGAGGGAGCCCTTCTATCGAGGAGGGTAAAACAAAGACATCACTGGATCTAAAGATACTTTGCTTCATATCCAGATTGGCCTCACCAAAAAATATTATATTCTCTTTATCAAAATCCTTTCTTAATTTCAAAAGTTCAATACCATCACCAACAATAAGCAACTTTACTTCTTCAGGAAAATCATTTTCCAAAAATGCCTCACACAAAACTCTTACATTTTTTTCAGGGCTTATTCTTCCAAGGTATAGAAACAAAAAGTAGGCCCCAAACTTTTCTTTAAGATAGGATAAGCCAGGCGAATATCTAATTGGATCAACTCCATTTGGTATAATTTGAAGCTTTTCCTTTTTCACACCTCTTTCTATAAGAAAATCGCTTTGAACGGGAGAAAGGGTAATAATTTTATCATAGTTGTTCAAAAAAGGAGCATAAACATTATAAACGAGTTGTGAAATTACCCCCCATAATGTTTTATTCTTATCAAATGGCGGGTGAAATGTAGCAACCACAGGAATATCGTCAAATATATCTGGAATAAAAAAATCTAAAAAGGAGAGAGTCAAAGAGATGTGTATACAATCTGGCTTTACAGCTTTTACGATGTCTTTTAACTTTTTTATTGTTGAAGGAGCTATCATGATATACGGTTGTGTTTTAAACAAGTACGGTAAAAAACTCCTATCTTCCACATCTTCTCCTTCATCAAAAAGCAAAAGATGAACGTTATGCCCCCTTTCACTAAGCTTTTCCTTAATTTCTTGCACATAAACTGAATTTCCATCAACTGGAGAAAGCCTGCCTAGAATTAGTATTTTGAGTTTATTCAATCCTATCAGCCTCCAATGCAACAGACTTCATAAAGAAATATAACAGAGAAGTCAATATACCAAGTATTAGAAAACAGATTCTTACACCGAACATATCCGCTAATTCTCCTGCAAAGAGAATTGGAAAGGTAGAAGTAAAACTAATAAACATATTTAGAATAGCAAAAACTCTCCCTCTGAATGATTCTTTTACCACCTTTTGCATCATAGATTGAATTGGAATATTTACAAGCGCGTTTGATATTCCTAATAAAAAGGAAATAATCGGAACTATGAGTAGTTGAGTAAGTATCGACATAAACGATAAACATAAACTAGCAAATAATATTCCAGCGCCAACTATCGTAGAGTTTTTGAAATTTGGAATCTTAATATGCCCGATTATTAAAGAACCAAAAACCATTCCAAGACCAGCAGGAACAACTATAATAGAAAAGTTAGCCTCACTAAGGTGCAAAACTTCCCTAACATACCCTACTGCTAAAACACTTACCATACCCATTAAGGATGTTGCAATAGACTGCTCAAGTATTAACACTTGAATTAGTTTTGAAGATTTTATATAAGAAAATGAATCAAAAAGAGCTTTCTTAAAAGAACAATATTTTGCTTCTGAATGCGGTTTGTCACTTGGTAGTATAGAAGACACAATTGAAGCTATTAAATAAGAAATAGCAGCAAAGAGTACTGCCACCTTTATACCAAAAAATAATACTATAGGGCTTATAGCAGCAAAACCAAGTATAAATGACATCACCCAAGTAACGTTAAAAAGGGAATTTGCAGCTGCCAAATTCTTCTTAGATGCCGTTTTTGGTATCATAGCAAATTCTGCTGGAGCAAATACGACAATTAAAGACGCTATAAAAAAGCTGTATAAATATATCGCAAACAAATTCTCTAAAAAAAACACTAACAAGACAGAAAGCAAACTTCTTAAAATGTTTATTAAAACCAAAATGATCTTTCTGTCAACCTTATCCAAGAAAACTCCTATAAACGGAGCTATAATAACTGATGGAAGCGCAAAGGCTACCATTAATGAAGAAACGCTAATATTTGTACTAGTTATATTTGAAACAGCAATCATTAAAGCAGCCATTAAGAACTTATCAGAAAATTGCGAAAAAATCTGAGCAATCCACAATCTTAAAAAGTACTTATCTTCAAGGATCCAAATTTTATTCATGATATTCTTTTTCAATTAGTTTCAGCGATTTCGGCAAATAGCCTAAAGTTTCAATTATTTGTTTCTTTAATGTTTTTAAATCACCTGTACATTTTTCATGGGAAAACTTATCTAAAAAACCTGCATAATAAAATTCTTCGTTCAAGCATCTAATAAGCCAATTTAAATCTTTAAACTGCGTCTCATCATCCAAAATTATATTTTTGAATACCCTTTGAACAGATTCAAAAGCCCCCTTTGCGATCTTATCTAGAACTTCCAAATATAATGAGAGCAAAATAGATTGTCTAAAGGAAGTTATCATGGGAGATTTTATTACTTTATAGTCATTCAATATCATAATCTCTCCCCTTGTTTTAATGAGTTCCACGTCTATAAGAGAGCCAGGAAAAATCAATTTACTAAAAACTCTCTTTTTACTACCTCTTAGGAGAGCCGGTACTGATCCTTGACCATTAGTTAAGATCTTAAAAATAAAACTATTTTCCCTAACTGGATAAGATCTGAGAAAAATCCCGCAATTTATCATTTGTTCAGACTGAAAGGTTGCTTTAAAAGCTCTGAGAAGCAAACAACCTTTTTTTCTTTATCTGAAATTAAAATAATTGGGAAATGCTTACATACAAATTCAGACATTACTTGGAGGCAACATCCACACGGATATGGCAGAATATCCTTGTTGTAAATAGCGAGACACAAAAAATTTCGTTCACCCGAAGATATGGCTTTAAAAATAGCTACCCTCTCGGCACAAATAGTCGATCCATAAGAAGAGTTTTCAATATTGCAACCACGAACTATATTCCTATTCTCCAACAATAAACTAGACCCTACAGAAAATTTAGAGTATGGCGAATAGGAAAAGGTTGAAGCCTCTTCAGCTTCATTTATAAGCACTTCTATTAGATCTTTGTCAATTTTATTTTTAAAATCTAGGTTTAAAAGTAAATTTATTTCTTTCTCTATATTCAAACTCTTAACTCTCCAATAGAATCACAAGCCAAACTATTTTCTAAAAAGATTTCAAAGTCAAAGAATAATCAAACTTCAAGCTAATTAGATATTGCAACTTTCATAAAGTCAAAAAACAAAGGATGGGGTTTATTTGGTCTTGATTTAAATTCTGGATGAAATTGAGTTCCTAAATACCATTTATGACCCCTTAGTTCTAAAATTTCAACTAGATTCCTTTCTTCAAATATACCACTAACAATCATTCCATTTTTCTCGAAATCCTCTTTAAATAGATTATTAAATTCATATCTGTGCCTGTGCCTTTCAAAAACTAAATCTTGATTATATGCACGCTTTGCAATTGTACCATCCACTAACCTACAGGGAAATGCACCAAGCCTCATTGTAGCCCCCTTATCCACTACACCCTTTTGTTCCTCCATAAGATCGATCACGGGAAATCTTGTGTTTTCATCAAATTCAGTGCTGTTTGCCCCCTCTAATCCAAGCACATTTCTTGCAAATTCGATGCACATAATCTGCATGCCCAAACAAAGCCCAAAATACGGTATATTGTTCTCACGGGCAAATCTTGCTGCTAATATTTTCCCCTCTATACCTCTTACACCAAAACCACCCGGCACTACAATTCCCCTTACCCCTTCGAACATCCTCTTTGCATCGTCCATAGAATTAATATCCTCAGTGTTTATCCATCTAACTTTTAGTCCATATCCTAAATGCAAACTGCTATGTTTTAGAGATTCTACAACACTAATATAAGAATCAGGTAGACCAACATACTTCCCTGCAATAGCAATCTCAACGGTATCCTTCAAATTCTTTGCCATTTCTACGATTCTCATCCAGCTATCCAGCCGTGGTTCTACATAAGGTTCTATTTTTAACATGCTTGCCACAAGTCTACTTAACTTGTTAGACTCAAGCAAGATTGGAGCCTCATAGATTACGTGTTTTACATCCTCCAGAGGAATTACAGCTTCAGGTTCTACATCGCAAAACAAGGATATCTTTTCTCTTATAGAATTATTAATAGGCCTTTCCGATCTAAGAATTATAATATCAGGTTGTATACCGATACTTCTTAACTCTTTTACACTGTGTTGAGTTGGTTTTGTTTTAAGTTCTTTTGCGGCCTTTAAATAAGGAACAAGAGTTAAGTGAATATAAAGCGTATTGTTCCTTCCAACATCTTTCTTAAACTGTCTAATTGCTTCAAGAAAAGGCTCCCCTTCAATATCTCCTACAGTACCGCCAACCTCACAAATAAGAATGCCACCATCATCAAGTACCCCAGCAGCTTCTTTTATTTTTAATTTTATTTCATTTATTACATGCGGTACAACTTGAACTGTTCCTCCAAGAAAATCTCCGCGCCTTTCTTTTAAGAGTATTTCTTGGTAAACCATACCTGATGTTAAATTTGACGATCTTGTTAGATTTGTATTTATAAATCTCTCATAATGTCCGAGATCAAGATCAGTTTCAGCTCCATCATCAGTTACAAAAACCTCACCGTGTTGATACGGATTCATCGTCCCAGGGTCTACGTTCAAATAAGGATCTAGCTTAATGACGTTTATTTTTAAACCCATAGATTTTAGTATCCTCCCTAATGAAGCTACTACTATGCCCTTCCCAAGTGACGATGTAACACCACCAGTAACAAAAATAAATTTTGTTTTATTGTTTAACTTCATCCATGTCTCCTTTCTTCCTAGTAACCAATACGTCCTTTATTCTTCTTCCATCAATCTTCAAAACCTTAAACTCGATACCCTTGAACGATATTTTTTCCCCTTCTTTTGGTATTTTACCAAAGAGAGAGAACAATAGCCCAGCCAATGTTTCTTCATTATATCCTTCAATAAAATCTTCAAAATCAACTTCAACCTTAGCAGCAAACTCTCTCAAACTTAATCTGCCATTTGCAATAAAACTATTTTCGTTAAAGTCCTTTACAAGAGCCTCTTCATCAAAGTCATATTCGTCTCTAATTTCGCCAACTATTTCCTCTACAAGATCCTCCACAGTCAACAAACCTGCTGTTCCACCAAATTCGTCTATTACAATAGCCATATACAACCTTTTTGACTGAAGCTCTCTAAAGAGTTCGCTAATATTCTTGCCTTCTGGTACAAAATAAGCCTCTCTAAGAGAAGAATCTATGCTTTTAGAATAGTCGGTATTTGGTCCTAAATTCATAAGAATATCCTTTACGTATAAAATACCAACAATGTTATCTATGTCCCCATCATAAACAGGATACCTCGAATGTCCTTCTTTTCTAATAATTTCTAATGTATCGCTTAATGTAGTTCCCTTTTTTATACATACCATATCAATCCTTGGAATCATTATTTCTCTGACCACTTTATCTTTAAACTCAAAAACACCGCTTATCATCTCTTTTTCTTCTTTTTCTATGATTCCTTCTTCTTCACTTACGTTAACAAGATATTTTAATTCGCTTTCTGTAATTGATGGCAAACCCTTAACATTTTTTATACCAAAAGGGAACAAAAATGTCTTTGATAAAGAAGTAAACACAAAAACGAAAGGTCTACTTATATGTGTTATAAAATAAAGAAAAAGCATAAAAGCAAAAAATAATTTATCAGCAAAATAATAGCCGATAGTTTTTGGAACTATCTCACATATAACAATAATTAAAAGCGAAGAAACTACTAGAGATAAAGTAGCAGCAATTGCTATAGAACCGATACTATTTAAAGAAAATAGTTCTATCATAAAAGACGTTATTAAAGTAGAAAGAGCAATATTAACGAAGTTATTAAGTAGCAAAAGGGTTGTTATTACTTCTTGCGGATATGTTAGAAGAAATTCTGCCTTTTCGTATCCAGAATGCCTATCATTGATCCATTGCATAATTTTTATTCTACTTGCTTTAGTAAAAACAGTCTCATTACAAGACAAAAAAGCAGAACAAACCATTAAAAACAAAGACAAAAGAATATATGTCATCATGCTAAACTAATTCCTTTAAAAGAATAATTTAAGAGACTTCCTAAACTGTAAATATGTGAAAAACGACTCAACAACAAGATCAAAAAAATAATTACCGAAAAAAAACACGCAACCAAAACAAAGGAAGCAGATATATCCTTTATTACCTTTATTTTGTTATCAAATTCTGGATTCACATAGTCCATTATTCTTTCGATAACTGAATTAACCATCTCTGAAACTATCACTATAGATGAAGATAATAGCACAACACTCCATTCAATAGGCTTAAATCTAAGTAAATATCCAAAAAATAGTAATAATAAAAACAAAATTAGTTGAATCTTTAAATTTCTCTCTTCTTTCAAAACCACTAAAAATCCTACTATTGCAAAATAAAAGCTTTTATAAATACTGTGAGACCTTTTCAAGACAATCCTTCTCCTTAGATCTCATTTCTTTCTCACTAATTTCGTTATCATGATCCAACCCTAAATTATGCAAAATCCCATGAACAACCAACCATAGTAAATAGTTCTCAAAACTCCTTTTAGCAACCTCAGGAACTATCTCGCCGTAAGAATTAGAGAAAAAATCTTCCTTTGCCTTCTCTACTGAAATTACAATATCCCCTAAAATGCCCAAATTAAAATCTCCTTCGAAAGACAAAACATCTGTAGGACAATCTTTTTTACGAAACTCCCTATTCAAACCCCTAATTTCTTCATTATCTGTCAATAACAAACTAAGCTCAAGATCCCCTACACCAAAAAAATCCATACAGTACTTAATAGCTTTTTTAAATTTAACATAGTTCAATTTATATCTCTTTTTT
Organism: Thermodesulfobium sp.; assembly: GCF_053498235.1. Taxonomy (NCBI): domain Bacteria; kingdom Pseudomonadati; phylum Thermodesulfobiota; class Thermodesulfobiia; order Thermodesulfobiales; family Thermodesulfobiaceae; genus Thermodesulfobium; species Thermodesulfobium sp. The sequence goes on along the minus strand of NZ_JBRCUV010000051.1, from coordinate 30,772 downwards.
TTAGATAATACTAAACTCATAGAAAAATTGCAAATTCTAATATTTTCATTGAAAGGATCCTAATATTCTTCAGTCCAATCTTCAGTCCAAAAACCTCCAGATTCAAGTTTGCTTTTTATTAAGGTTTGCTAAATCAGGATATTCAATCCTTTGATGGAAAGATCCTACAAATAGCCTTATAAAAACTTCCTTTATTCTAAGAAGCTCTTGAAGAGTAATAGGCGATTCGCTGAGCTGGCCATCTTCAAGTTTGTTTCTAAAAATCCTGTCAACTAAACTATCTATTTTTGGAGATACAGATCCAGAAGATGCCCTTACTGCAGCCTCGACCGCATCAGCAAGCATCACTATCGCAGCTTCTTTAGTCTTAGGAAGGGGACCAGGATACCTAAAATCCTTCTCTTCTACCTCAGAAAAACCGGATTGTAAGGCTTTATGATAAAAAAATACAATCAAGCTTGTGCCGTGATGTTGAGAAATAATGTCTAATATTTTATCTGGAATTCCATATGATTTAGCAATTTCTACACCATCTTTTACATGGGAAGTTAATATAGTTGCGGACAACCAGGGAGATATTTCAGCATGTAAGTTTACACCATTTTTTTGATTTTCTACAAAGAATTGAGGTCTTTTAAGTTTTCCTACATCATGATAATAAGATGCTACTCTTGCAAGTAGAGGATCTGCGTTAATTTCTTCTGCCGCTGTTTCAGCAAGGTTTGCCACTATAATGCTGTGGTGATAGGTTCCTGGAGCTTCAATCTGCAACCTTTTTAAGAGAGGATGACTCGGATTTGACAAATCCATTAATTTCAATGGGCTAAGAACACCTACAGTGCTTTCAATATATGGAAGAGCGCCCATTGCTGCAATTGATGATAAAAATCCATTTGCAATAGCAAAAGCAAATTGACTAAGAGAATCAAGTATGTTTATATCACTCCAAATATCCCAGAGCAGCACAGCTAAAAAAAACGTTAAAGAAAACAAAAAAGCTGTATCAGATAGATCTCCTCTTTTCTGTATACCTCTACCAAAAAAGGCACCAGCAAAAGCACTAATAAGAGCTATATAAAAACCCAACAAACTAAAATTTCCAAAAAAGAAGACCAAAATTGCCAAAATAACAGAATAAAGAAGCGATACAGCCGGGGTAAAAATTAAAGCTAAAAGCAAAGATATACTTGCAAGAGGAACAATAATTGGGGAAATAGGAAATAAAACAAAAACAAAAAGTATATAAACGGATGAAAGTGCACCAAGAACTATCAAATGTCCCCTATCAAGAGTTAACTTTGGTGAAAAATTATAAACAATAAATCTAAAGGCAAATAACAATAGGGCAGAAAAAAGAAATAGGCTTACAAAATTCCTTATTCCTGAAAGGTTGTCCATAATACCTAATTCTTTTAATAGATAGGCTTTTTCAGGAGTTAGAATTTCTCCACTTCTAACAAGCACCTGTCCCTTTTTTACATCTATTACAACAGGGGTGATATCTTGAATTGCTTTTTGTTTAAGTTCGTTAGTTAACTTATTGTCTATAGTTGCATTTATCCTAAAATATCCCAAAATCAGATTCATAAAAGCTTGTGAGGTATCAGGATTTAATTTTAAAGAACTTATAATACTAGCTACCTGATTAGACAGTACATCTAGTCTTTCTTCTTTTTGCAATAGCACAAATATCTTATTTGTATCAGCTTCTAATTCCTTGGGGTTAGATGAAATTAATATTTCTATATCTTTCTCAGTTAAAAAGGGCGCCATATCTTTAAGCTTTACAATCCTTTGTGATTCAGGAAGGTCTTTAGTAGATTCCAAATTTGAAAGAAAATAGTTTATAGAATCGTGAATAGACCCAAATTTATCATAAGTTACAACTAAAACATCGGGTACAGCCTTTTCTCGCTGTACCTTTAGCTCCTCCGTTGCAACCTTATTTACAATTTGAGCATCTTTGGGAGAAACCACATCAAAAGGTACCATTTTGCCAACGGCCAAAGTAGGATATGCCCCTCTCAAATTATAAAGAAGGGCTGCCAACATAAATGCAATTAGTAAGTAGGTAAAAAGCTCTTCCCCTTTAAAACGCGACCAAATAGGCTTCAGCTGCCCCAAAAGAGAGCCAAAGCGAGTAAGGTTCATTTTAATTTAAATTATCTTTTTTTTCTTTTTTTTGCAGCCTCAGCTCTCTTTTTCTTTTTCTTTACACTAGGGCTTTCATAAAATTCTCTCTTTCGAACTTCAGAAAGAATACCTTCCTGTTGAACAACCTTGTTGAAGCGTTTCAGAGCACTGTCTATTGATTCATCTTTGTTAATGCGAATTTCTGGCAAAGTTTAACAACCTCCTCAAAATTATCATCCAGGCGGCCAATTCATAGGCCTACCGCCTAACACATGGAAGTGAAGATGGAACACTGTCTGGCCTCCATCATCACCAATATTCGTTACAACCCTATATCCTTTTTCAAGGCCTTGCTTTTGGGCTACTAGTTTGCACACGTATAATAAATGTGAAACCAAATTAAAATCCCTAACTTCATCCAAACTCCTTATATGTTCTCTTGGTATAACAAGAGCATGAAAAGGAGCTACTGGATTTATATCCATAAAGGCTAATGAAATATCATCTTCATATATTATTCTTGAATCTACCTTCTTCTCGGCAATAAGACAAAAGATACAGCTCTGCAAGTCAGCCTCCCAAGAAAATACTCCCACAGTGCCGTGTACCAAGAGTCTTGAACCCAAGCCTCATACACTAATTGGCTTACCTTCTTGCAGTCGTTCGCGAGAGGCAAACATAATACAAGAAGAGATCTGCCTACAGAAGTTCGGTGTTAGCTCAAGACCTCAAGGGTATCACGAACACCGCAGGAACTTATAAGAGTATAACATAAAAAAGGCTTGGAGTTAATAGAATAATATTCTCAAAAATGAAGAACAAACAACACAAGGTCTTTATACTTGTAAGTAAAACTGTTGTAATAATAACATAAGTTAAAATAATATAATATAAAAAATGATATCAGAAGAAAAAACTAAGATACTTGTAATATTTGGTTATCCCGGTATAGGCGATATACTACTAGCATCGCCGGTTTTAAGAGCTTTAAACAACTATTATAAAAACTGTGAATTCACACTTTTTGCAAGAAAGATCCCTTCACTTTACAGCGTTTTTAATATTATTCCATTTTGTGAGAAGGTTGTTTTTTACGATAAAAAAGGCTCGCATAAAGGTTACCTGTCATTTATTAAATTGTGCTTCTCGCTTAGAAAGGAAAAGTTCGACTACGCCATAGTTCTACATCATTCACCCAGAAATTCTATCGTCTCTTTTTTATCTCAAGCAAGAAATAGAATAGGGTTTGACTATGGAATAAACAAAATATTTCTCACAAAATGTTTGAAACCAAATGAAAATCAAAACATAATTTACTACTATGCCGATATTTTAAAGCTTATTGGAATAGAAAAATTTGACCCAAAACCTTGGATAATAAAACAAGGTGTTAAAAAAATTAAAAACAGAATACTCTTTTCAATTGGATCTAGTTGGTATCGCAAAGAATGGCCACCTGAAAATTTTGCTGTACTTGCAAATATGCTTCACAAAAGGGGCCTTGAGGTAATTCTAATTGGATCAGAAAAAGATGTAGAAAAGGCAAACATTATCGTTTCAAACTCAAACGCAATAAATATGGTAAACAAAACAAAAAACCTTCTTGAACTTTGTAAAATAATAGAAAGTTCAAGCCTTTTAATCTGTCCCGACACAGCAAGCCTTCACATAGCAAGAGGACTCGGCACTCCTACAATAAGCCTATTTGGACCAACTTCACCTCTAATATATGGCCCCCTTCCTGAAGAAACAGATCACATAGTAATATATAAAAACCTTCCTTGTTCTACCAGATGTATTGACAAAGAATGCCCAGACAATTTATGTATGAAAAAAATTACTCCAGACGAAGTTTATGAAAAGGCGCTAAATGCCCTCTCTAATCTGTAAGCTTGATTGTTGAAAGAGTCATAAAATAGGCCAATATTTCCATTTGCATTCTGCCATAAAACATGTTGCCAGTAAGTCCTTCACCAAGCCAATATCCAGTCATAAAGGTAACAAGAACAGCACACAAAGCCCATTGAAAACCCTTTGAATTTTTAAGCAAATTTATAGTCTGTTTATAGTACTGATAAAGCAAGGTCAAAAGACAAATTAAACCAACTATTCCCATATCAGTTAAAACTTGAATAAAAGTATCGTGTGCGTGAGCTACCGAGTTTGCAAGAGGATCTTTTGGGTTGAGGTATCTATAGTGATAAGCAAAATGTCCTGCGCCTACTCCGATTATTGGGCTAAGAGGGAATATCTTAAATATAGCTACCTTCCAAAACATTATTCTCTCGTGATTAGCAGTATAGGTAAAGTTTAAGAGATCAAGAAAATTCGTTATACCTACATTTCTTTTTATAGGAGCAAGTAATCCAGCAACAAAAATAATTGCTGCAGCAATTAATCCTTTTATCCTAAAAATCAGTATCATAAACAAACAAAGCCCTATTATGCTCGATATAAAGCTACCTCTTGCACTTGATATATATAGCACAAAAAACTCAAAAAGGTAGATAGCAAACCAAAAATAAAAAGATTTCTTCTTATAGTTATATACTGCAAGAATAAACGGAGCAAGGAGGGCTAGTGCCTGATAAGCGCTGTAAGCAGTGTAATAATGAAAGCTGCCCACTACTTCTTTGCCCTTTAGCCATTGGAAGAAAAATGCATATATAGTAATGGGGAGAGATGAACAAGTCAAAGCAAGAAAAGAAAAAATTACATCTCTTTTAGACTTTACAATACAATACGTAACGAATATTACAATAGCGTATTCAAGATATGTACTTGTCCACCTAAGCCACAACTCCTTATCGGCAGCTGCAATCCCAGAAAGGACTGCCGACCCAAATAAAAAAAGAGCATAAGGCAAAATCCCCTTTTTTAAGATAGACAAATTTTCCCTAGTAAGACATGTCAAAAAAGACAAAGTCAAAAACAAATAATCAACAGCATTACTCAGAGGATTTGAAAATAAAAATAAACAAAAGAAGATCAAGCTTATATTATGTCTATTCATAAATACCCTTTTCATAAAAGCACTCCCCATTAATTTTTTTATATTTTAACACTTAAGATAAAAATATATCTTAAGAATTCTGATCAATAGTTGTATTTTAGAAGAATATTTACAAAAAATTAACATTCATAATATTTATTATTGGTTAGGAGTAGGAGGTGGTAATTATGAAACAGCTGTTAAGAGAAATAATAGAAAATAAACTTTTTACAACATTGTTCCAACCAATATTTTCACTTTCAAACGGCGATACTGTAGGTTATGAAGCTCTTACAAGAGGCCCAGAAGAATCTGTTTTATATAACCCAGTAAAGCTATTTGAAAGTGCAAAAAATGAAAACTTGTTATGGGAAATGGAATTATCTACAAGATCAAGTGCTATCGAAAAATTTCTAAGCCTTCAATCAGATAAGATTTTATTTTTGAACGTAGATCCAGATATAATAAGAGACGAAAAATTTGTTAAGGGTTATACAAAACACTTGTTCGAAAAGATAATTAAGCAATCTAACATAATATTTGAAATTAACGAAAAAACAGCAATAAAAGATTACATAGAGTTCAAAGAAATTATAAAAAACTATAAAACACAAGGTTACAAAATTGCAATTGATGATGTAGGTGCGGGCTATTCTGGTCTTACTACTATTTCTGAAGTTAGACCAGACTATATAAAAATTGATATGTCTCTTATCAGAGATATCGATAAAGATAATCTCAAAAAATCTATAGTAAAGGCACTAGTAGAATTCGCTAATAACACTAATATAAAACTCATTGCTGAAGGAGTTGAAACTTTAGATGAGTTAAAAACTGTGATTGAATTAGGAACCCCTTTGGCACAGGGATTTTTGCTAGGAAAGCCATCAAAGAAACTTTTAGTTTTAGACGACAGGTTAAAAAACTTCATTAAAGAGACAAAGTTGTCCTTAGAAAAAACGAAACTTACATCAGCATTTAAAGTACAAATAGGTACAATAGCAAGAAGAGATAACGGCGTGCAGTGCTCAACATTATCAAAAGATATAGAAAGTATATTTTTAGGCAATAATAAGCTGCGTGGCATAGCATTACTAGATGGCGAAAAGGTTGTAGGGTTGATTACAAGAAGGGATTTTTTCACACATCTTGGCACTCGATATGGGAGAGAATTGTGGTTAAAAAAACCAGTAGAAAGGATAATGGATAAAAACCCTCTTATTCTTGACTACTCAACCCCAATTGATCAAGCAATAAAAAGGATAGCAAATAGAGAAGAGGATAAGCTGTATGACTATGTGATTGTAGAAAGGGATAAAAGTTATTTTGGAATAGTTCCAATAATAACACTTTTAGAAAAATCTATGGAACTACAACTAAATATAGCTAAATATTCAAATCCACTTACAGGATTACCTGGAAATCTAATAATTGAAGAAAAGATTAGAGAATTTTTAGACAAAAAGGTACCTTTTTCCTTGATTTATTTTGATCTAAATGATTTTAAATCTTTCAACGACTATTATAGCTTTGAGAGAGGCGATAGGATTATAAAATATACTGCAAACATATTGGAAAGACACATTAGCTTTTATAAAGATGCATTTTTAGGGCACGTGGGGGGAGACGATTTCGTAGCAATTGTAGGGTCATATGATATAGAAAGGTTGTGTTGTAACATTATTGAAGAATTTGACTTTAATATCAAAAGATTTTACAACAAAGAAGATGTAGAACGAGGCTATATAATATCAACCGACAGAGATGGCATTAAAAAGCAATTTCCAATAGTTAGCATTTCAATAGCAACTGTAAATAACATGGAAATTACAAATTATGAAGATATGATTGAAAAAGTTACAGCAGTTAAAAAAGTATGTAAAGAATTGTGCAAAAAGTTTAAGAAAAGCTACTTTTTAACAGAAGAAAAAGTTTTAATTAAACAGGAACAGCGTACAAATTAAAAAACACTTGCAAACAATTTTTAAATATGATAACATACATTTCATTCAAAGGGGTGGTGGTGTAGAGGCCTAACACACCTGCCTGTCACGCAGGAGATCGCGAGTTCGAATCTCGTCCACCCCGCCACTTTAGCTATCGGCCAATCAAACTTTAAATGAGATTGGTTAATTTTTAAACCTTTTTTAACCTCGTAGTTTATAATATATCAACTACTATTTTAAAAGGGGTTTTTAATGAAAAGGAAAATTCTCTTTATATTAGTTTTTTTTCTTGCATTTTCTTCTATGAATAACTATTCCTTTGCAATAACTCTTAGGCCGGGGGACGTATCCGATGAAGTACAAAACATAAAAGAAAAGCTTTATGATTTAGGGTATAACGTAAGCGTAAACAAAGTTTACGATGAAAAAACTGAAAAAGCAGTAAAACTCTACCAAAAAGAGGCAAAGCTTCCAATCACAGGAATAGTTGATGACATAACGTACCAGTGTCTTACATTGGGGAGGCTAACAGTAATTGAAAAGTACAAGACCTTTGATTTGGCTTCAATCGCTAGACAAATGGATATCAATTCAAACCCCATAATACGAACTGCAGTAAGATTTATGGGCATTTCATATAGGTGGGGAGGAGAGGCGCCATCTACGGGCTTCGATTGTTCTGGTTTCGTTCAGTATGTTTTTAGATTAAACGGAATAAATCTTCCAAGAACAGCCGATCTGCAATATGACGCAGGAAAGCCAATCTCAATATCAGAACTAAGACCTGGAGATTTGGTATTCTTTACAACTTACCTTCCTGGAGCATCACATGACGGGATATACATTGGAAACGGCAAATTTATTGCCGCCAATACCAGTACAGGCGTTAGTATCTGCTCTCTTGATGATCCATATTGGAAGAACAGATATTTTGGAGCTGTTAGAATTCAATAAGCTCTAATTCCAATGGTTTAAAACTTGAGACAATAACAAGTGCTTTTCCTGACAATTTCTCTCTTATTGTGTCTATTTTTTTGGTTTTAGCGTAGAATGCTGAACCAGAGCCGCTCATTAGATTCCACTCACAATTTTCATTCAAAACTTCCTTAATTTTTTTTAGATCTGGGTCTAGTGGTAAAATTAGATCTTCAAAAATATTACCTGTTTTAATAAAACCACTTTTTCTTCCTTCAAAAAATCCCTCAGTATAATTAGTTGTTTTTGAATTTTTATCGTATAAATCATACGCAAAGGACGTTGAAATCCCTTTTTTTGGCAAAACTAATATAATTTTCTCCTTTAAATATTCCTTTAATTTAGTAACTTTTTCTCCTCTACCCTCGACTAAACACATCCCACCATATAAAAAATATGCCATATCAGAGCCAAAATTTATAGACAAATTAACTAAATCTTTACGACTTAGCCCTAAAGAAAAAATTAAATTAATTGCATATAGAAAAGCTGACGCATCGCTTGAACCACCCCCTAAGCCGGACATCAAGGGTATATTTTTCTCCAAATTAACGTATAATCCACTTTTAATATCATATTTTGACGAGATATAATCCCAAATCTTTTGTAAAATGTTATTTTCAATTTTAATGTTAGAATCAAGAATTAGGTTTTTTTTACCAATAGGTATTAAAGTTAATAAATCAAAAAGTTCGATGCTGTGAAAAACAGAAACAATTTCGTGGTAGCCATCAGGATATTTGCCTATAATATCAAGGCTTAAGTTAACTTTGGCAAAAGCTTTTATAGTAAAAATAATTCTTAATCCTCCTAGCTATGATAATTAATTACTACAAACTCAATCTAATCAAGAAAATTATATACCATGTCATAATTGGTATAATTATTTTAAACTAAAAAGGAGATGAAATTTTGGAACAGATTTCAAATTTATTAAATTTGCTCTACCTAAACGTAATAAATTTAAATATAAGTATATGGACCTTTTATTTTATTGCTTTCATCTGGCTTTGTCTTGATTCAATGGGGTTACCTCTACCCTACGAAGGCATGTTATTAATTACAGGGGCCCTTGTAAGCGCCGGATTTATAAATCCACTAGAAGCAATTATTATGACAATTTTACCAACAGTTTGTGGCGCTTGTTTGTCTTTCCTATTAGGAAGTAAACTAAAATTATTTATCTCTATACTTAATTTAAAATACAAAGATATATTAGATCACATCTTATATCTCATTGAAGGAGAAAGAGGATTTGTAATATTAATAATTGTTCGTTTTTTGCCTGGAATTAGGCATTTTTCTTCTTATATTGCAGGGATTTCAAGGGTTAATCTAAAAGATTTTCTCATTCCAACCACAATAGGCAGTTCAATATGGACAATCTTCGTATTAATAGTTGGTTTCTCAGGAATGGAAGGGATAAGAATATTCAAGGAAAATTCACTTTTAGCTTCCTTAATCTTAGCCATTACGATAACTATATTTGGATATATTTATTTCTCATTACACAAACATAGCAAAAAGATATTAAAAGTTAAAAGAGGAGATGAATATGAAAAAGAGACTATTAATTGAAATGGGTATGGGAGTTGATCAACATGGGCAATCTCCCACCAAAGCAGCAGTAAAGGCTATTAAAAATGCAATTCAAAACGTTTACATTACAGGTTTGATAGAGATATTTAATATCAGAAATTTAGAAAAAATTGAAATTTTAGCAGAATTAGGAATTCCTTACCCAGAAATGGTTGACATAGAAGAAGTAAAAAAGGCCTTCCCTATTCAGGGTACTATTAAAATATCTGTTAAAGAAGGGGGCATGACAATAAAAGCTCTTAAGATAGAAGAATTAAATGATGTCAGCAACGAAGTGATAATTTGCTGTGCAGCTATAAGCGTTTTTATAGATACCAATTAAAAAGCACTAAGTTATTCGTATAACATTATTAAAATCTTTGTTTCTTATTTCGCCAAACAGCTGCTTGTTTTTTCTTAAGACTCTTTTTTGGGTTTCCTGCCACAAGATTTCTCCTCATTGCAATAACCTGTAATTTCACACTTTGGACACAAAAACTCTGAAAGAAAGGGGGAAACCTCAAAAACTCTTTTTTTTATTTCCTCAAAGACAGATCGAATTTCCCACTGTGCTCTTTGACACAATCTAAGTGAAGATGCATGCATAAGCTCTCTAAAATTCATTGTCATAACCAGTGAGGTATGAGCACTATTAGGCAAAATATACCTTGCATCTTCAGCAGGTATCCCTTTAGACAAAAGATCTTCATACAACCTTCTTCCCAATTCCAAATAGTCTCTATATTTCGTCAAAATTGATGGGTGCTTTTGAAATGATGGTGGAAAAACGTATAAATCTTCAATCTCTATTCTCTTATCGGAACTTGATCCTAAACTTCTTGTACCAAACCTTGTATACCTTTGACTCTTTTGGGTAAAAGACGCGATCCTATGTCTTACAAGCTGATGAGAACAAGATCTAGAAATATTCTCAATACCAAATGTAAATGAAACATGTTCAAAGGGTGTGTGGTGACCCATTTTATATAATCTCTTTACTAGCTCAATCGCTTCGTCCTCTTTTAGCTCAGAATACATATCAGATATAAGTTTATTCGAAACAGAAACCCTTGCCCCAAGGGCAATAGCCCTAACGGGATCCGGTGTGTGAAATATGAGAGAAACCTTAATTGTTGTTTACTCCCTTGCCTTTTTACTGTATTTCTTGTTGAATTTCTCTATTCTACCCTCTGTATCAACAAGTTTTTGCGTTCCAGTAAAAAAGGGGTGGCATTTTGAGCAAATCTCTACCTTTATAGATTTCTTAGTTGAGCCTGTAGTAAAGGTATTACCACAAGCACATGTAACAACACACTCCTCATAAAATCGAGGATGAATTCCTTCTTTCAACTGATACACCTCCAATTTAAATTAGAATATTTTAACACAAATTGAAATAGAATGTATAATTATAAACTTATTAAGAAAGGAGGGAAATAACTATGTCAGAAAAACTTGTTGTAACTGTAACAGCTGGACCAGACGATCCAGAAAAAGCCACCTTTGCCTTTATAATGGCAAATACTGCTCTAATTATGGAGATGGATGTAACAATGATATTTCAATCAAACGGCATTTATAACGTTACAAAAGGCACCTATGAACACATAAGGGCTGTGGAACATGACAGTATTAAAGAACACGTTGACAACTTTATTGCAAATGGCGGAAAACTTCTTGCCTGTATTCCTGCTTGCATTTCAAAGGAAATACCAAAGGATCAGTTAATAGATGGTGTACAAATGATAAAAGCGGGAAGAGCACTTAAAGAGATGATGGAGGCAGATCTCGTTTTGAACTATTAAATTTTTTTATTTTTTAGAGGTTTGTTAAACCTTTGTTCTTGAAGGTTGTTCGAAACTTATATAAGGTGTATGAACTACATTATCGTTCATACACCTTAATACTTTTTAATTAATAACCCTCTTCTTTTCCTTCCTTTATTTTGTAACTAAACGTCTTATAAGTCCAAAATTTGTAAAACAGCACTATAGGGACAAATATTATTACAACAATTGTCATAACCGCTAAGGTATACTGACTAGAAGACGAATTAAATGCGCTTAAACTGAATGCGTTGTTGATACTTGAGGGAATTAGATTGGGATACAATCCTCCAACTCCTGTAAAAGTTAAGAATATTATACATATTGCTGAAGATAAAAATGCCATAATTTCAGATGAATAAATAAAAAATCCAGCTCCCAAGAGTCCAAGTACGCAAAGAACAGGAACAATAAGAAGATATGGCATAGAAAAATAGTTATTATAAAGATTAGTAACGAAATATGCACTAACAAGAAACAAAACAGCAAAAAACAATGTGATAAACCATAACTTTCTGGCAAGAGACTTAGCTCTTAAATTTATATCTCCTTCAGTTCTAAATGAAAGCCAAATAGAACCGTGTAGCAAGAACGCTACTACAAATAGAATACCCGTAATTAGTCCAAAGGGATTAAGAAGTGTTATCAGATTGCCGTGATATCCATTTTGATCAATTGGAAGCCCTTGAAAAATATTACCAAAAGCAACCCCGAGTAAAAGTGCTGGTAATAAACTTCCAAGGAAAAAACCAAACTCCAGCAAAGAAACTATAGTTGGATTATTTACTTTATACCTAAATTCAAGGCAAACTGCCCTAATTATTAAGCCGTAAAGAATAAGCATTAGTGGAAGATACAAAAAACTAAACATATAGGCGTATGTAATAGGAAAAGCAGCAAATGTAGCACCTCCAGCAGTTATAAGCCACACCTCGTTAGCATCCCATACAGGACCAATGCTCTCAAGCATTGCCCTTTTATCTTGATCTGATTTAGCAAAAAATGGAAATAACATACCTATTCCAAGGTCAAATCCATCAAGAGCAAAATACATTGCCCAAAGAAGTCCCCAAATAATAAACCATAAAATATTTAGCACGTTTTCACCCCCTAATCCGTTTCCAATGGGCCCTTACGGGCATAATAAATTAAAAGTGCAAAATCAAGAACTGCAAGCGCTGTATACAAAACTATAAAAACTCCCAGGGTAAACAACACATCGCCAACTGTTAAATTTTTACTAACAGCATCGTTTGTTCTTAATAGGCCATAAACTATCCATGGTTGTCTACCTACCTCAGCAACAATCCATCCAACCTGAGTAGCAATGTAAGGAAGCGGAAGCGAATAAAGCATAATTTTCAAAAAACTTCTGTGATCAAGCAATTTATCTTTCCTGGCAAACCACCACGCCAAGATTGTTAAAATTATGAAAAGCGTACCCAAACCAACCATTACCCTGAAACTCAGGAAAACTGGAGTTACAGGAGGAATATCATTTGAAGGAAAACTGTTCAACCCTCTAACTGTTGCATTTGGATCATGATAAGCAAGCAAACTTAGAAGCGATGGTATTGGAAAAGCCTCTATCAAGTTGGTTTTCTGTGATTCATCAGGCACTAACAACAAATATATTGGCGCAGCCTTTCTGGTGTCCCAAATAGACTCCATTGCAGCCAATTTTGTTGGCTGAACATGAGCAACCTCTGCAGCGTGAAAATCTCCAATCAAAAAAACTAATACGCTTGCAATCAAACCAAAAGTAGCCCCAACATAAAAAGATTTCTTAAAAAATTCAACATTTTGTTTTCTCAACAAGTGATAAGCAGAAATGCCCATCACGAAAAAGGCGCCTACTACAAAACCCGCTGTAATAGTGTGTGTGAATTTAAGCCATGCATACGGGCTAAACACTACGGCAAAGAAGTTTGACATCTCTGCTCTATTGTTCTTGAGAACAAATCCGACTGGATCTTGCATCCACGCATTAGCAATGAGTATCCAGAGAGCAGACAAATTTGAAGAAAAAGCAACAAGCCAGATACTAATTAAGTGCATCTTTGGTGATATTCTTTTCCACCCAAAAAGCCAAACTCCCAAAAATGTCGATTCTAAAAAGAAGGCTAGAGTAGCTTCAATTGCAAGGGGCGCTCCAAAGATATCACCCACATAGATAGAATATTGAGCCCAGTTAGTGCCAAATTGAAATTCAAGCGTAATACCTGTAACAATGCCTAAAATAAAATTAATTAAAAATAGCCTTCCCCAAAACTTTGTCATCTTCAGATAAATCTCATTTTTTGTCCTGTAGTGAAGCGTTTCCATTATTGCAACAAGGACGCCTAATCCCAAAGTTAATGGGACAAAAATAAAGTGATACATCGCAGCCGCTCCAAACTGCAGCCTTGACAACGTTACAACATCCATAATCTTCCCCCTTTCTTTATTATAATAGATTATAGTTAAATGTTCAGGATACGTCAATAGAAATAATAATTATTTTTAAGAGGTGATCAATTTGAAAATTAATAAGGATTCAAGGATATCAATATCGTTAGATTTAATGTGGGATGAGGATAACATAAAGCACGTCGAAAATTATTTTATTAGACCACACATGTGGTTAGACGCTGATACCTTACCAAAGAATTTATACGAATGGTTAGAGGGAAAGGAGGTAGGCGATGTATTTGAATTTACTTATGATGTTGGCGAATTATTTGAACCATATTCATCCAAAAATATATTGCCAATAAAATGGATATCCGAAGACGAGAAAAATTTTTTCAAAATTGGGAGGTTTTATCAAATTGAAACATTAAAGGGTAGAGAGGGCAAAAATTCAATCGAAAAACCCTTTTTTAGGTGTATAGAAAAAAGAAGTGATCTTTTCTTTGCTGACTTCAATCATCCATTATCAGAAAAAAGGTGTACCCTTAAGGCCAAAATAATAAAAGTTGTTGAACAACCGGAAGTTAAGTGTGATACCGGTGGAATTTGCTTTGACTGGGTATCTGAATTTGGTGAAGGCATAGGAATGCAAGGAAAATTTAAACAAATTGAAACAGATTTCTACTCTAAAGATTCTTTTAACATCGAAGATCAAAGTGAGAGCGGAATATTTTATGAAAGCAATTCTTCGATAATAAACGTTGATGCAGTTTTAAAAAATAAAATTGGAGAAGTATTAGAAAATATAATTAGTGATAATTCAAGAATCCTAGATATCATGGGTAGAACTACACCTTATTTAAAGAATAACCCTGAAATAGCAATCATAGGTTTAAACAAAGAGGTGTACTCAATAAACAAAAAAATTTCCTCCATTAATACTAAAAATATCTTTAAGGATGCACGACTTCCATATAGCGACAATCAATTTGATTTCGTATTATGTAGCTTTTGCTTTGAATATATACCTCACCCACACGAATTGGTGAGTGAGGTAAAGAGGGTTTTGAAACCTGATGGTTCTTTTGTAACAATATTTACAAATAGGTACTTTAAACCAAAATCAATACTGCTATGGTCGGAACTTAACGATTTCGAAAGGCTAGGATACTTGCAAAATATTTACAAAAAAACCAACTTCAAAGAAATTAGTACTTATACATCACGCGGATACCTCAGACCACTTTCCGATCCAGAAGCCATCATCGATAGACACAGCGCTCCGCTTTTTCTAATAAAAGGAAACAAGTAAATTAGTTAGTTGTTTTTTTATCAGAATTGTTATTGACAAATTCATAGTTACCATCAGTTTTAATTTTCAAAACCTTTCCATTTACAAGAAAATCTGCTAACTTTTTACCTGCAATTTCTACGGTTCTACCGACAGTTTGTCTAGATACACCCAGTTTTTTCGCAGCTCCATCCTGATCTAGACCTTCACCAAAAACAAGCCTTAACGTTTCTACTTCATCTAGATCCATCAAAATCTCTTCTTTAGCCCTGCCTACACCCTTTGGAGCATAAACGCTGTACTTTGGCTCCATTTGAATAAATCTCTTTAACTTTGGCCTTGGCACCTCAATCATCTCCTTAACACTAAAGAATTATAACAAAAATATATTGTAGCATATTGCAATAATTAAAAATTAAAAAATCCTGTTACTTTTTAATGAAAGATGTCGTATTCAAAAGAAGAAAAGGTTCTAAATCTGATATTATGGGAGGTAAAAAATGAAAAAGTTTTTTGTAGGTATTATGGCTTTAGCCCTACTTGCTTCTGTGTGGTTTATGGGAAATTCTTTTGCCTTTGGCACTGGAAATTTTGGTCCTGGCCCAAATCCCGATTTCGGAGTCGGAAAGCCTTACAAAGGACTAGGCTTAAATTATGAACAAAGAGAAAATTTACAGTTGGAAAGGATGAAAGAAAAGTTAAATCTTACAGACAACCAGGTTGCACAAATCAAAACAATTTTGGATGACAAGTATGCAAAGCTTAAAGTCCTAAGAACAAAGCTCTGGAATTTAAGAAATGATTACAGAAATCTAGTTGCCAACAAAGCTGACACATCTCTTCTCGAATCAAAAATTAAAGAAATAAATAGTACAAGAATAGAAATGATGAATCTAAATACTGACTATAGAATCAAAATCCTAGAGATATTAACTCCTGAACAAAGAATTTTATTGTCTATGAGATAACTTAAGATATTTCAAGAAAATAAAAGTCCCCCTCAATTCAAGAAGGGGGACTTTCTTATATTAACAGTTAACCTAATCTTTAAAAGTTCTAATTTATTGCTTTAATTGATGAAGTTCTTTTTATATAAAGCATAAATCCCTATATATGATAAAAATTATTGTATGATAGGTGCTAAAATAATATCAAATAAAACTTTAAGGGGGATAAAATGGAGTTTGAAAAAAATGGTGCAATCTTACAAAGAGATAAAGAAACATACGCCGTAGTAGCAAGGATTCCATGTGGAATTCTCTCTCTTGAAACTATGGAAACTATTTCTTCAGTAGTGAAAAAATATTCTATACCGATAGTCAAAATATCATCAGGGCAAAGGATTGTATTAGTTGGGATCAAACCTGACGAAATCGACTCTGTATGGTCGGATCTGAAAACAGGAATTGGTAGGGCTCTTGAGCCTTGCCTGCACTACGTCCAAGCATGCCCAGGAACAAGCGTTTGCAGGTTTGGCCAAAAAAATTCTCTTGAAATGGGGATGAAATTAGAAAATATTTTATACGGCTTACCTACAGCAGCAAAGTTGAAAATTGGGGTATCAGGATGTCCATTTAACTGTGGTGAAGCTTTCACAAGAGATATTGGCTTAATTGGAACCGTTAAAGGTTGGAAGTTGATTTTCGGAGGCAATTCTGGTAGATCTCCCAGAATTGGAGACGTTATAAGCGAAGAACTCTCTGACGAAGAAGCTATAGACTTTGTAAAAAAGGCTATAAAAGTTTATACTGATAAAGCAAATCCAAGAGATAGAACTGCAAGATTTATAGAAAAGTTCGGTATAGAAAATTTTAAAAAGGAAGTTTTAAGCTCCTAAACCACTACTTTTCTGTGATATAATTAAAAAACTTAATTTTTTATTAGGCTTAAAAAACTCTTAAAGAGGTATAGGGTGAGTTCTTTTGTTGCAAGACAACCAATATTGAATGCAGAGAAAAAGACTTATGGATATGAGGTTTTATACAGAGATACAGATATAAACAATTTTTCAGGAAAAAATCCAGAAGAGGCATCGTTAAAGGTTATAGTCGATCTCTTTACTAATTATGGGATAACTTATATAGGCAAGGGGTTACCTGTTTTTTTAAATATTCCTCTCAATACATTAAAAAAAACATTGCCACCTATACCGCAAGAATCAACCTTTTTTGAAATTAATCAAGATGAAATTAGTGTTGACTCTGACCTGCAATTTATAGCAAAATTATATTATTCTGGAATTAACTTATCATATCAAGGATCCGACTTACCTGACCAATCAATTTTAAACTTTTTCAAGGCCATAAAAATTGACTTTTCGCTTACCCCAAAGGACAAAAGAGCTATTCTACCCAAATACACGCCCAAAAATAAAATATTAATTGCACACAAAATAGAAGACAACCGTTTGTACCAAGAAGCCTTAGAAGAGGGTTATAATTTATTTCAAGGCTTTTATTTTTCAAAACCTGAAACCTTGTCAAAGAAGGATTTTACAGCATCACAAATTGAAATTTTAAATATTTTAAGAATGCTTTTATCTGAAGATCTGAAATGGGATAAAATTGAAAAAGAGATAAAAAAAAATGCATACTTGACAATCAAAATATTAAAGCTTGTTAACTCTTCGTTTTTTGGTTTTAGATGCGAAGTAAAGTCGGTTTTGCAAGCAATAGTTCTTTTGGGAAGAAAGCAGATGATTAAATGGCTTTTAATGATACTTATTACTGAAAAAACTCAAGCCCCTTTGGAACTTCTAAAAGTCACCCTTACAAGAGCAAGGCTTATGCAACTTTTGGCACAAGAAACGTCCAAAAAGTTCAAAGAAGATGAATACTATCTAATAGGATTACTATCACTTTTTGATGTGATAACAGGCTTTTCAAAGGAGAGCATCTTAATTCATTTACCATTAAGTGAAACCATCTCAAATGCTATCAGGGGCATTGAAAACCCACAAACAAAAAATTATCTACAAGCGCTAAAGCTTGTAGAACTCTATGAAAAGGGCGATTGGGAAAAGGTAATATCAATGTGCTATGAACTTAGAATAAGGCACGATAGAATGGGCAATCTATATATGGAAGCAATAAATTGGGCTGAAAGCTCCCTTGAAACAATAAACTAACTAAGCTTGTAGCCTATTTTTCTTAAAAAGGACTTTCGCTTATCTTTATGCTCTAAATTTTCAATGCCTTTTGGTTTAAGCCCATCAATAACGCCTAATATCCCTCCATTTCCATCATCATCGTAAGCTACCACCACTTTGATTTCATTGGCGCTAGCACAAAAAACCGAAGCAACTTCCTGGCAATTTTTTATAGCATTTAACACGTTTATAGGAAATGCATTTTTTAAAACGACGATAAAACTATGCCCACAAGCAAGATCTACTAAATTTTTCACAGCAATATCTACAAGCTCTTCATTGTTCCCCTCACTCCTGACCAAACAATCTCCCGATGCTTCCGAAAAAGCTATACCAAATTTAGCATTAGGATTAGAAGAAACAATAATTTCATAAATATCTTCAATTGTTTTAATAAAGTGAGCTTGACCTAATATTACATTAGCATCCTTTGGAATATTTATGCCCTTTAATTCTAGCTTCATTTTTAAACCTCACTCTCCCTATATAAATTCTTATGATACAATTTTAGCAATAAAAAGAAAAAGAAAAAAGGAGAAATAAATTGTCAAAAAGTTCGTATTTTGGGGAAATTGAATTAAGCGAAGAAACAGTTTTAGCTTTAAAAGAGATGGGTTTTGAAGAACCATCTGAAATTCAAAGACAAACTATACCAATTGTAATGCAGGGATTTGATGTAATCGGCCAAGCTCAAACTGGAACAGGAAAAACAGCGGCCTTTGGAATACCGATAGCTGAAAAAACTACAAAAGATAGAATTCCTCAATCGCTAGTACTTACTCCAACAAGAGAACTTGCAATACAGGTTGCTGAAGAGATATCTAAAATTTCAAAATACAAAGGTTTAAGAGTTGTGCCAATATATGGAGGACAATCAATTGAAAGACAAATAAAAGCATTGAAAAATGGAGCTCAAATAATAATTGGCACACCCGGAAGGTTATTAGATCACATAAAGAGAGAAACTTTAGTTTTGTCTAAGATTTCAATACTCGTTTTAGACGAAGCTGATGAAATGCTCGATATGGGCTTTATTGAAGATATTGAAAAGATTTTAAAATCAATTAAAAACGAAAACAAACAAACTTTACTATTTTCAGCAACTATGCCTGACCCAATTATAGCTCTTACAAAGAAGTATATGAAAAACCCCAAGCTCGTAACTATAAGTAAGGAACAACTCACAGTGCCTTTAACAGATCAATTTTACTGTGAGTCGAAAGATAAACTTGAAGCCTTATGCCGAATACTTGAAACTGAGGACATGGACAAAACAATTATATTCTGCAGAACAAAAAAGGGGGTTGACGAATTAGTAGCATCGCTAAATACAAGAGGGTACAGTGCAGAAGGCTTACACGGAGATCTAACTCAAGCCCAGCGAGATAAGGTGATGAGGTCTTTCAGGGAGGGAAAATTAGAAATTCTTGTAGCCACAGATGTGGCAGCCAGAGGGCTTGATATTTCTGATGTGAGTCACGTTATCAATTTTGATATACCTCAGGACCCAGAATCATATGTTCACAGGATTGGCAGAACAGGTAGAGCTGGAAAATCTGGTATAGCTATAACCTTTATAACTCCAAGAGAATTTAAGCAACTAAGGTTGATTGAAAAGGCTATCAAGGTAAAAATTAAAAGAAAAGAAGTCCCAAGCATGTCAGATCTTCTAGAAAAGCAAAAAGACGAAATCAAAGATCTGATTTCTAAAGTAATAAAACAAGAAAACATATCACATTACATCTCAATAGTAGAAGAAATGACAGAAGAATTTGAACCAGAAAAGATTGCAGCTGCCGCAATTAGATTATATCAGGAAGGAGAACCAGAAGAAAAATTAGAAGTTGATAAAGAAAGGTTTAAAAAAACAGGAGAAAGATCTGGTGTTACAAGACTTTTTATTAACATAGGTAAAGAAAAGAATATCTCAAAGGATGATATCCTTAACTATATCTGTGAAGAAGGAGATATGAGTAAAAAGGATATAAAAAATATAAGAATACTTGATAAATTTACCTTCCTTGAAGTGCCCGAAGAAGTATCAGAAAGAATAATTGCAATATTACACAAATCAATTATAAAGGGTCACAAAATACGTGCAGAACAGGCAAAACCGAGATAAAGTCTCATTATTCGAATTCTACTTTTTAGGCTTGCCCGGTAAAATTGCGTTTAAAAAATAAAACATATAGTATGAATTCACAATCACAATAAATGCTAGTATCACGAAAAATCCCCACTGAAATTGGACAAAAAACCCAGAATACTTTACCACAACACCAATTGTGAAAGAAAATACGAAATACGATACAAGCAATACTAAACTCAAGAGACCACAAACTACCTTAGTTATCCTCTTTGCAGGCTTAAGCAACCAAAAAATAGTTCCAAAAGCCGTAGAAAAATATATAAACTTTGATATAAGATTTAGATTGGTATTTTGTATTTTTAATATAAAATGTATTGTGGGATTGTTTATTATGTCGTTAAACGTAACGTTTTGTATTAAAAGATTTTGATTTGTTAAAAAATTACAAAATGGGAGCGAATATAAAAAAATGCCAACAAAGGAAAATAAGATAGCAGGTAGATATAAAATCAAAGCATCTTTAAATTTCATTTTGCCTCCTCATGAATAAGTTTGTTTAATACATCAAAATAAAATATATCAAATTATATCTAAAATGAACAGTAAACAAGCTATTTTTCCAGGAAAAAACAGCCCAGAAGTAAAATTTATAGTAGAACTTGGTAGGTCATTTCACAAGTGTGGCTTCTCTTCTTATGCACTTGAAGAAAGACTCATGGAAGTTGCTTCAAATTTTGACATCTCATTACAGGTTTATTCTTCTCCAACAGGAATTTTCTTATCATTCGAAACTCAGGATATCTTTACAACAACGATATTAAGAGTTGAACCTGGAATTCTTGATTTAGAAAAAATTGCTTTGACAAATGAAATATCAAATAGAGTTTTAGAAAGAGAAATAACAGCAAAAGAGGGACATGAACTTCTAAAGAGGATAATGTCAAAACGCAACAGCTTTCCTTTTTGGATTATTATTTTTTCTTATTTTGCTATTTCTGCAATGGTTTCAATCATTATGGGGGGAGGTTTAAAAGAACTTTTTGTGTCAAGTTTTTTAGGTTGTATTACGGGAATAATTTCTGTAATATCCAATAAGCTTAATCTCACAAGATTGCTTGAATTTATTTGTGCTGCATTTGCTGGAGTTTTATCAAATATCTTATATACATTAATTGGCCCCTACGATCAGTCTATATCAATTATATCAGGATTAATAGTTCTCTTCCCAGGGTTTACTTTAATCTCTGGAATTGATGAAATTGCAAACAGAAATCTTGTATCTGGCACAACAAGACTTAGTTCAGCCTTATTCATTCTTATGTTTATAGTATTTGGGGTAGCCCTTGGAACAAATTTTTTCTTCCCTCATGAAAATTCTTATATACTTGATCTAAAAAATTTACCCATCCCCTCACCCTTTCTTTACATTGCGACTCTTTTAGCGCCATTGGCTTTCATCGCTATACTAAATGCAAGGATAAAGGATGCACCAGTAATGCTAATTTCTTCCCTCTTTGCACAAATAGGCCTCTATTTTGGAAATCGAATCGTAAGCGATCAAATCGGCATTTTTTTCGCATCTTTGGTACTCGGTCTTTTTTCTAACTTCTGGGCTAGATTTAGTAGAGGATCTCAATATATACCATTAATATCAGGTTTAATATTGCTAGTACCTGGAGTAGTTGGTTATCAGAGTCTTTCATCGTTTTTATCAAAAGACATTAACGAAGGCATTATCATAGCCTTTAATATGAGTCTTAGAGCAATTGCATTAGTTACAGGCTTACTCTGCTCAAATTTTATAATTTCAGCATATAAGCCAAAAAGAAAAAATTAATCCTTTTTTACAAATTCATCTCCTAAAAAAATAAACTTCCTAATATTATTGTTTGAATAAAATCTTATTGCTAAATCTCCATAATTTAATATCCTAGCATTATTATTTGAAACAGGTACCAATAGCAACTTTATCCTTTCCCCTCCCAAGTCAGTATATTGCAACAAATAAAAACCTCTAAATTTTTCAATTTCAATCTCTTTAATCAAGCTATTTTCATTAACGCTAAACCATTTTCCTAACCTTTCCTTCCATACGTCCGAATATCTTGTCTCTTCAATTCCCATTGCAAAAGGTATATTTTGACCAAAATTTAATAAATCGAGATACCTAACGCCATTAATAGAAGTAAATCTAAACCTTAATTTTCTAACGTAATCCTCTTCTTGGTTGTTTACAGGAACAAGACTAAAACTCAAATCATCAAAAAATTTTACAAAATAAAACTTCTTGTTCATGTCGCACATCAAACTTTTATCAACAACATGGAATTCAATAATATCATTCCTATTTTCAAAAAAGCCTTCATATGAATCCAAAAAATTATCCTTGTCTTCTATTCCCATTAGAGGCTTGTTAGAGCTATAGTCAAAGATATCCATATTAAGAAGTTTCTTTAATGATAATCTTAGTAATTCTCTCGACAGATATTCCCTTTTATCAAAATTAAGTTGAAAATTAGAAAGAAAAACAATGGCAAATCTTTTCTGTGGAATTACGTAGAGAAAAGAATCAGACGAATCGTCATATTGATAAAACAAACCGTATTTTTCATATACATTATCTTCATTTATTAAAGTAATATTTTGGGAAATAAAAGGAGGAGAAAAGTATAAGTCCTGATCGTAGGGTGTTTTCTCAAATCTTTTAAAAATTTCTTCTGACACCTTTTTATTTGAAAATATTTTAGATAAAAATCTACCTATATTTTCAGAAGAACTATAAATTTTATTTGAAAGAGCAAGATTATTATCTTCTTGATTATCAACAAAACTAGTATTATTTAGATTGAAATCTTTAAACAAATCATAGAAAGGATTTTTAGAGCTATTACCTTCACATCTTTCCAAAATTAAGAGCGACAAATCTTTAGCAATTTGGGATCTATTATACGACTGATTATACTTCAAAAGACCTTCATTGTTTATCAAAAAATCCAATAAGCCATTTACAGATTTTATTTTATATGGATAACTAAAAGGAAGATATGTATGATCTTCTAATAAATCAGATACCTTAATATTGTCTGTATATTTATTCTTTATCTCTGGTAAATATTTTGAAATGGGATTATTAAGATTCAACATTCCAAGCTCGCTTAGTCTTGCCGCTTGGACACCGATAAATAACCTTGAAAGTCCTCCTATATCGTATTTTTCAACATCATCGTTAGATAATTTGCCAAAATTTATTGAAAGATGCTTATCGCCAAAAATTACATACAGTGAAGCTCTCTTGTAATTATCAAAGCGCACAATATTCTCTACCGCATTACTTAGTTCCTTGCTAACATCGTTAAAATCTTTTGATAAAGCTACATCTTGGAAAACCATTAAGAACAAAATAGCCAAAATTATTTTTTTCATGCCTTCTACCTCTTAAAGTAGAAAAATAATATATAATTATTAATCAGAAGTTATTTTATCATAATAGGCATATGGTATTTTAAATTTATGTAAATTTAAGGAGGATTAAATCTTGGAAAATTTCAAATTCGCAAGCGTTGAAGAAGCACTAGAAGACATTAAAAATTCTAAGATGATTATCATTACAGATGATGAAGATAGAGAAAATGAAGGAGACTTATTTATACCGGCAGAAAAGGTGACACCAGAACATATTAATTTTATGGCAACTTATGGTAGAGGCTTGATATGCCTTCCGCTTACTGAGGAGAGATTGAAACAACTTAATATAGAAACTCTTGAAAGCAATAGTCCAGATCCTTTCTATACTGCTTTTACAATGCCAATAGATGCGAAAAACAAAACAACCACCGGAATAAGCGCCTTTGACAGGGCTCAAACTATCAAAACGGCAATAGATCCAAACGCAAAACCTGATGACTTTGTTAAACCTGGTCACGTTTTCCCACTCAAAGCGCGAAAAGGAGGAGTAGTAGTTAGAGCAGGCCATACAGAAGCAGCAGTTGACCTTGCAAGCATGGCAGGGCTATTTCCAGCTGGAGTGATATGTGAAATTATGAAAGAAGACGGAACTATGGCTAGATTACCTGATCTTATTGAGTTTTCAAAAAAACATGGGTTGAAAATTTTAACCATCGCAGATCTTATAAAATATAGATTACAAAGCGAAATATGGGTACAAAGAGTAGCTGAAGCTTATCTTCCAACTAAATATGGCGATTTCAAAATTTACGCTTACAAATATTTAATGGATAAAAGCGAACACGTTGCCCTTGTAAAGGGAGATGTTAGAAATAAACAAAATGTACTTGTAAGGGTTCATTCAGAGTGTCTTACAGGAGATGTTTTTGGATCTCTTAGATGTGATTGTGGAGACCAACTTCATACCGCTATGAAAATGATAAACGAAGAAGGCCTAGGCGTGATACTATATCTAAGGCAAGAAGGAAGAGGTATAGGTCTTGGAAACAAAATTAAAGCATATCACCTACAAGATGCATGCCACCTAGATACAGTTGAAGCAAATATAAAGCTTGGTTTTCCACCAGATTTAAGAGAGTATGGAATGGGAGCAATGATATTAAAGGATTTGGGCTTATCCAAAATAAGAATTCTCACCAATAACCCTAAAAAATTACTTGGAATTAAAGGTTTTGGACTTGAAATAACTGAAAGAGTTCCAATTAAAATTGATCCCAATCCTTATAACAAGGATTATCTAAGATGTAAGGCTGAAAAAATGGGACATATATTCTAGATTTATGACTATAAAAACTTATTTTAGGAGGATTCTCAATGCAAATATTCGAGGGAAAGCTTAACGCCAAAGATCTTAGAATAGGTATCGTAGTAAGTAGATTTAACAGCATAATAACTTCAAGGTTACTAGATGGTGCTTTGGACTGCCTAAAAAGACATGAGTGCCAAGATAAAAATATAAGCATTTATTACGTACCTGGAGCATGGGAAATTCCGCTTACTTTAAAAAAGTTATCCAAGCTAAAAAGATTTGATGGGATTATCGCACTTGGCGCAGTAATAAGAGGAGAAACTCCTCATTTTGATTATGTAGCTGCAGAAACATCAAAGGGAATTGCTTTAGTTTCACTAGAACAAGAACTACCTATATCATTTGGCGTTTTAACTACCGATACAATGGAACAGGCCATTGATAGATCTGGAGGAAAAGCGGGAAATAAGGGGTTTGATTCTGCATTATCACTGATTGAAACAATTCAATTATTAAAAACTGTAACTGTTAGTGAGTAAGTGAACCCAACATTTTATGACCTTAAAGTCTATTAAGTTTTCTCAACTCTTAAAGGAGCTTTCTCTGGAATCGGAAGAAGATATAGTTTATCTTTTTCCAAAAAGATATAAAGAAGTTAAAGTTGTTAACTCTTCTAAAGATTTAGTACCTGGAAAACATCTTGCATTTAAGGCGCAAATAGGCATACCTGTATATTATCCAGACAGAAAAAGATTGGTAAAAGTTGAATTAAACATAGAAGGAAGAAAGGCTAGCGCTTGCTGGTTTAATCAACCATATAAAAAGAAGCAAATTTTAAAATTTAGACCAAGCGCATATTTTGCAGGTGAAGCAGTTTTGAACAACAAAGAAATTGTATTCTATCATCCTGTTATAAGCAAAGAACCCATTTATCAGAATTCTGGAATATACCCCGAATATTGTCTGGAATATAACGACAGTGAAATAAGACAAATCGTAAATGACATTTTTACCGAAAAAAAGGACATAAACGAAACATTGCCAGAATCAATAATAAATAAATTAAGATTGATGAAGCTTAAAGATGCCCTATACACTATGCATTTTCCAAAAGACCTTAAAAGTTTAGAAAGCGCGAGGAGAAGAATTGCCTTTGACGAGCTTTTACAATGGAAACTAACAATACTCACTGAAAAGCAAAAATACATTTCAAAAGAGGCCCCAATACTAAATCCAGAATCAGAATTAGTAAAAAAATTTCTATCCTCATTGCCATTCGAACTAACAGAAGACCAAAAAAGAGTACTGGACGAAATTTTCTCGGATGTAAGCAAAAGTAAGCCTATGCAAAGGTTACTTCAAGGAGATGTAGGCTCGGGTAAGACTGTCATCGCGGTTAGTGCCTTATTGTGCTCAGTGTCTTCTGGTTTCCAGGCAGCATTTATGGTACCTTCAGAAATACTATCAAGGCAACACTATGAAAAACTTCGAGAGTGGCTAGCACCTATTGGTGTTAAAATTTATCTCCTAACAGGTTCAACAAAAAAATCAGAAAGGAAACTCATAATTGAAGAAATAAATAAAGGTATACCCTTAATTCTTACTGGAACTCACGCCCTTATTACTGAAGATCTTGAATTAAAAAATCTAGGGCTTGTTGTGATAGATGAACAACACAGATTCGGTGTAAGACAAAGATTGAGTCTAATAGAAAAGGGTACATGTCCGCACACGCTTGTTATGACAGCAACTCCAATACCAAGAACTTTAGCATCAATTTTTTATGCAGATTTAGATTATTCTGAGATAAGAAGTATGCCTAAGGGAAGAAAAGAAATAGTTACAAAAATAATAAACAAGAGCGACATAAAAAGACTATATTCAATTATACGGGACAACTTAAAAAAGTGCGACTCAAGAGTTTTTTATGTATGTCCTTTAATAGAAGATTCAAATTCCTTAAAATTAGAATCAGTAAAAAAGAGACACGAAGAACTAATAAATATATTTCCAGAATTTGAGGTAGGTCTAATACACGGGAAACTCAGCCAAAATGAACAAAATAAAATTATGCAAGATTTTAAATCAGGAAAGATCAAAATACTAGTCTCTACAACAGTTATTGAAGTTGGAATTGACATACCCCAAGCAAATATTATGGTAATAGAAAACCCGGAAAGATTTGGTCTAGCTCAACTACATCAGCTTCGCGGAAGAATTGGAAGGGGAAATCTTGATTCAACTTGTTATTTGTTAGTAGATGATGAATCATGTTTTTGCAAAAGAGTGCAAATTTTTGAAAAGGTAAGCAATGGGTTTGAGCTTGCTGAAAAAGATTTAGAGCTAAGAGGTCAGGGAGAAATAATCGGTTCTAAGCAAAGCGGTTTAGATGAAACGTTAAAAGTAGCAAATCCATTAAAAGATAAGGATATAATGAAAGTGGCGCAAAAGGTAGCAGAGTTGATTTTATTAAAGGATCCAGATCTCAAACACTTCAAAGAATTAAAATTAAAGATGGAAAAAACCTTCAGAGATAGAGAGGTAATAAAGGCAATTTGAAAACTTCAATTGTTGGAGGAGAATTTAAAAATAGATTTTTACTAAGTCCAAAAACAAAAGAGGTTAGACCTCTTAGCTCACGGGTTAGAAAGTCTTTAATGGATATTCTTGGTAGAAGTGTCATCGATTGCACGCTTTTAGATTTATTTGCTGGTATAGGCTCTGTATCCATAGAATTCTTATCTCGAGGTGCCAAAAAGGTTATAAGCGTTGAAAAAAATCCAAAAATAGCAGATTTCCTCAGAAGAAATTTAGAAAATTTTAATTTGCTAGATAGATGTACTATAGTAAATTATTCTGTTGAGAAATTTTTACTTAATTGTCAGGATATAAAATTTGATATAATCTATATGGATCCACCTTTTTCTTATAATCTAGAAGAACTTTTACAAATCTTTTCTAATTTTAGATGTTATCATAAAAAATCAATATTTATTTTGCATCATTTTTTTAAAAATAAGCCAAAGGAGAATTTATGTCATTGGAAAATATTAGATTCAAGGACCTATTCAAGCAACACGATTACTTTTTACGTACCCAAAGATCCTTTAGATGATTAAAAGGGCTTTATATCCAGGCAGTTTTGATCCTATAACGCTAGGTCATTTAGACATTGTGAGAAGGGCTTCTCACCTTTTTGACGAAGTAATTATTGCTGTTGCGTATAATGAAAAAAAGAAAGCACTCTTTAATATAGAAGAAAGAGTAAATCTTATAAAAGAGTCGCTCAAGGAGAGAAATATGCCAGACAATGTCTCTGTAACAAGCTACACCTGCTTAACAATTGAATTTGCAAAATCTCTTAATGTAAGCTCTATAGTAAGAGGCTTAAGAGTAATTTCTGATTTTGAGTTTGAGTTTCAAATGGCTCTTACAAATAGGAGAATGGATCCAAGAATTGAAACTGTTTTCTTGATGACCCACGAAGACTACTCATATATTAGCTCTTCAATAATAAAGGAAATTGCCTCTTTAAATGGAAACGTAACTCCTTGGGTAACAGACGTTGTAAAGAACGCGCTAAACGAAAAACTATTAGGAAGAGAGGGGAAAAAATGAGTCAAACTTTTCTAAAATTCATAGAAGATCTTGAGCTTCTTGTAATGAGTTCTCCAAAAATACCACTTACAAATATGGTTTTGGTAAACGAGCAAGAAATATTTAGAATTATAGATTCAATTAGGATAAACATGCCTCAAGAAATCGTTGAAGCCCAAAAGTTTCTCCAAGAAAAGGAAAGCATATTAAGCGATGCTCAGAAAAAAGCCGACGAAATAATTCTCAACGCAGATCTAAAAGCTAGACAAAAGTTAGATGAAAATGACCTAATTATTAAAGCAAAAGAAGAATCTGAGAGAATAAAAAACGAGGCGAGAATTGAAGCAAACAAACTTATGAAAGAGGCGAGAGAATATTCCGAAAACGTTTTGCAGAAACTAGAGTACGAGATAGACAAACTTTTAGCCAATATTAGAAAAGGTAAAGAAATACTAAGGTCAAAAGATTAGTTTTATTTTTCAATCTCCAAAAGGTTCATGGGAACGATTATTGCAGGAATTCCTGCCCTGAAAAACATATTTTGAGAAAATTCCCTTATAAAAGGCCAGACAGCTTTTATAGACGCTTCAATAACCAAATTATCTTTTTCTTTTACCTTTTTGTTTTCAGTTATAACCAAAAAATAAGTAGCCGAAAACTCAAGCCAGGGCTTTTTTCTTCTCCCAGATCCTTCTTCCACACTATCATCCAATTCTGTACCCCTAATGTTCGTTACAATCTCTACCTCATGAGTCCTGTCTACAGTATTCTTTATTGAAGGTTTGATATCCACAAATATCGAACTCTCAGGAGAATGAAGCGGTTTCATCTTAAAGGTACAATTTATAAGTGACAACGCTTCCAGCTTAAAATCATTGTCTAATATCTTACTATTTCTCTTTTTCATAATTTCCTCCTAGCTAACTCTGTAATATAATTATAACAGCTGTAAAAAATTCTTACCATTGTCTTCTAATATTTACTTTTTTTACTGTAAAAAATTGCATTTAGCAAAAAACATAAAAGGCTTTTACTAATTTTTTCTAAATATGTCAATTAATTCCTGTCTATTTGAAACGTTAAATTTCCTAAAAATATTTTTCATATGAGTCTTAAAGGTATTTTCTGAAATGTGCAGATTTTCAGCAATATATCTCCCATTTCTACCCATCAAGATATATCTAACAATTTCTTTTTCTCTTGGCGTTAGCCTAAAAGAATCAAAGCTCATATCGATTTCCTTATTATAGTGTTTATTTTCATTTAAGAGGTGAGGAATTTTTCTAGCAAAAAATAAAAAAGGATTGTAATCGTCAGCTTTTACAAATACAAAAAACAAAAGTAACATTATACCTACTGCATAAGACATAAAATTGAATATTTCATAACTTTTAGAAACTTTATGAATAAAAAAATATAAAATTTCCCCTAAAAATATAGAAGTAGTAATTACAAAATAGCCAAAAGATATCACTCTTATGTCATTTTTTTCCTTGATAGCAAAATAAAGTATTAATGACAAAGAATAAAAATCAAAGATTGCAAAAGCAATCTGAAAAATAACGAAAATTAACTTAGAAAATGGATGTTCAAAATAAACTGGTAACCAAAAAAGGGCAGCAATTAAAAGGGCCAAAGATGGTCTATATAAACTTGAAATTTCCAACCTCTTAAAATAAATTACAAAGGGTAACGTCACAATAGCAAGACAATAAGCTATATTTGTGAGAAAATAGTTTTCACCAGAAGAAGAATTTAAAAGGTAATTATATACTGCTCCGCCACAACAATAATAACCAAAAAATAAAAAGATAACCTTCCTTGGAAAAATGCCAAACCTAAACTTATCTAAACTTCTTAAAAACAAAAAACTAAGATCAAATTTTGGGAAAATAAACACAAGTGGTAATAATGAAAAGATAAAATATGCCGCAATGTTGTTTAAAAAATTTAATAAAAACATAATAATCGTAGCAAAAAGAGTTGATATAGCAAATATTACTGACCACGAAATAAATCTTTCTTTAAAGAAGATAGAAAAAGTTAATACTAAAAAATACGCAAAAAAGATGGAGTTAAAAATTATTAAGAT